>NZ_SSDQ01000146.1:0-29843 GCF_004794315.1 Microbacterium sp. PF5
ACCTCGGGGCCGGCCTCGGCGCCGACGCCGCGGAACGCCTGCACGGAGATTCCCACGGTCGGCGTCGCGGCGGCCTCGGGCGCAGGATCCGTACCCGCGGTCGCCGGCGCTCCGGTCGCGGACGCGGTTCCCTCGGGTGCGGTCGTCTCGGGCGCGGTCACCTCGGGCGCGGTCGTCTCGAGTGCGGTCGTCTCAGGAGACTCGACCGGGGTGGATTCGACCTCGGGGGAAGCGACAGCGTCGTCGCCGGACTTCTTGCGGCGGGAGAAGAGGGCCATATGAGCCAGCCTAATCGTCTGCGTGTTCCGGCCCCGCGCGCGGCGCTACAGTTTCTCGATCGGCGCGACCTTGATGAGCAGCTTCTTCTGCCCCGCCGTGTCGAACCGCACGTGGGCGATGCGCTTCGCCCCCTCGCCCGTGACCGCGTCCACGCGGCCCTCGCCGAAGTCGACGTGCCGGATGCGGTCGCCCGCCGCGAGCTCCAGGTCGCCGTTGTCGCGCATCTTGGCCGTCACCCGGTTGGGGATCTTGTCCATCGCGGTCGACAGGGGCTTGAGCGACTCCCGCGGCAGCGGCTTGACGCCGAACCGGTCGCCGGAGCCCGAACCGCCGAAGCCGCCCGAGCGCCGCGCGTTGAGGGCCCTCGACTGCATGCCGCCGCGCGAGTTCACGTCGCCGGGCGACTGCCGCCAATCGATCAGCGCCGCGGGGATCTCCTGCAGGAACCGGCTCGGCATCGCCACCGACACCTCGCCGAACTGAGCCCGCGTCATCGCGAGCGACAGGTGCAGGCGCTTGCGGGCGCGGGTGATGCCGACGTAGAACAGTCGACGCTCCTCCTGCGGCCCCCCGGGCTCCCCCGCAGAGATGCGGTGCGGGATGAGGTCTTCCTCCACACCCGTCACGAACACCGCGTCGTACTCCAGGCCCTTGGCGGTGTGCATCGTCATGAGCGACACCGACCCCGACTCGTCGTCGAGGTCGTCGGCGTCGGACACCAGGGCGACCTCGGTGAGGAAGTCGGTGATCGTGCCCTCGGGGTTGTTGCGCGCGAAGTCGCGGGTCACGGCGACGAACTCGTCGAGGTTCTCCACGCGCGCCTCGTCCTGCGGGTCGCGGCTGGCGCGCAGCGCGTCGAGGTAGCCGCTCTTGGACAGCAGCAGGCTCAGACCGTCGGCGACCGACGTGGGCGGCGGCACCTCGCCCGTGGCGGGCAGCATGATCGCGGTCGCCTCCGCGAGCACGGCGTCGAGCTGCGCGATCGCGGCCTGGATCTTGGGCCCGACACCGAGCTGACCGGGCATCGACAGCGCCTCCCGGAACGTGATGCCGTGCTCGTCGGCGAACCGGGCGATCGCGGTCTCGGTCACATCGCCGATGCCGCGCCGCGGCTTGTTGAGGATGCGGCGCACCGCCATCTCATCGGCCGGGTTCGCGACGGCGACCAGGTAGGCCAGCGCGTCCTTGATCTCGGCGCGCTCGTAGAACTTGGTGCCGCCCATGATCTTGTAGGGCACGGCCGAGCGGATGAAGATCTCCTCCAGCGCGCGCGACTGCGAGTTCGTGCGATAGAACACGGCCATCTCGGAGTACGGCATGCCGGCGCGGTGCAGCGCCTCGACCTCGTCGGCGACGAACTGCGCCTCGTCGTGCTGCGAGTAGCCGGTGAACCCGATGATCTTGTCGCCGTCGCCCCGGTCGCTCCAGAGCTTCTTGTCCTTGCGGTCGAAGTTGTTGCCGATCACGGCGTTCGCCGCGGAGAGGATGTTCTGCGTGGAGCGGTAGTTCTGCTCCAGCAGCACGACCTTCGCGCCGGGGAAGTCGCGCTCGAACTCGCTGATGTTGCGGATGTCGGCGCCGCGGAACGCGTAGATCGACTGGTCGGAGTCGCCGACCACCGTCAGCGAGGCTCCCGGTTCGCCCGCGCCCGCGGAGGGCTCGGGGTCGGGCTCGAAGATCATCATGCCGTTCGAGGCATACGGATCGGGCGCCGATCCCACACCCGACACCGGACGCGTGAGTTCGTGGATGAGCGCGTACTGGGCGTGGTTGGTGTCCTGGTACTCGTCGACCAGGATGTGCCGGAACCGCCGCCGATACGTGTCCGCGACCTGCGGGAACGCCCGGAACAGGTACACGGTCTGCCCGATCAGGTCGTCGAAGTCGAACGCGTTCGCGCGCTGCAGCTGCCGCTGGTAGTCGGCGAACACCTCGACGAACACGCGCTCCGCCGGATCGGTCATGTTCGCCTGGCGCGCATAGGACTCGGCGTCGGACAGCTCGTTCTTGAGCTTGGAGATGCGCCCCTGCACCGAGGCGGGGGTGAGGCCGTACGCGTCGGCCTCGTGCTCCTTCACCAGGCGCTTGATGAGCGCGCGCGAGTCGCCGGAGTCGTAGATCGTGAAGTTCTTCGTGAAGCCGAACTGCTGCGCCTCGCGGCGGAGGATGCGCACGCAGGCCGAGTGGAAGGTGGAGATCCACATGCCCCGCGCGGCGTCGCCGATGATGCCCTCGACACGCTCGCGCATCTCGCCGGCGGCCTTGTTCGTGAAGGTGATGGCGAGGATCTGGCTCGGCCACGCCTCGCGGTTGCGGAGCAGCGAGGCGATGCGGCGCGTGAGCACGCTGGTCTTGCCCGACCCCGCCCCCGCGACGATCAGGAGTGCGGGGCCGCGGTAGGTGACGGCCTCGAGCTGCTGCGGGTTCAGGCCGGCGAGGAGGTCGTCCTGTGCGGGGGCGCCGGAGGACTGGGGGCCGACGGAACCGGGGACGATGAGAGGGGCTTCGGTCATGACCTTACGAGTCTAGGCGGCGGCACCGACATCGCGGTCGCGGGAGTCGTACGTACGCCGAGAGGGGCGCGCGAGCCTCGCCCGCGCGCCCCTCCGCCCGATCAGTGCGCGCGACGGCGGCGTCCGACCGCCACCGCACCGGACGTGAGCAGCACGAGCGCCAGCACCGCCGCCGCGACCGGAAGCTCTGCGCCCGTGGCAGCGAGGCCGCCCGCGGCGCCCGTGCCCTCCGCGATGCGCAGGTCAGCCCAGCCCAGCAGGGCTCCGTCCGCCGCGTAGACCGCGATGCGGTGGGCGCCGAGGGTCGCGTCCGCCGGGACCGTGACCGTGAGGGCACCCGTCGCCGAGAGGGTCCCCGTGGCGAGGCGCACCGGGTCGGAGTACAGCCACACCTCGGCGGCGGAGCCGGCGGCGGCGGAGCCGACCGTGACCGTGACCCGCTGGCCCCGGCTCGCGACCGCCGGGTCGACCGTCACGCCGTGACGGTTGCCGTCGACGAGGTCGGTCCCCGGCAGCGGCGGCGTGCCGGTGCCCGGGTTCTCGCCGCCCGGGTTCTCGCCGTCCACGCCGCCTGGCAGTGTGCCCGTGCGCAGCGCCTGCGCGGCGAAGCCGTCGGCGAACCACCACACCGGGCGCTGTCCGTCGACAGACAGCGAGGCCGGCGCGGTCGCGAAGCCCTCGTTGTTGATGTCGGGCATGCCCGCTGGTCGCGCATAGTGGGCGATGCCCGGCTGTGCGGTGCCGTTGAGGGTGATCTCGGCCGAACGACCCTGGCAGCCGTCGTCGCAGACCGCCCACAGCGTGTTCCGCACCGTGTCCCAGTCGAGGGCCATGACGCCGGCGAGACCCGGCGCGAGCTCCGACACCAGGGTCGCGGTGCCGTCCGCGGCGAGCGCGAAAGCGTAGACGTGCCCGTTGTCCTCCACCGCGACCAGGAACAGGCCGCTGCCGTGACCGGCGTGGTCGGCGGGGTCGTAGGCGGCGCCCGTGGTGTCGTCGAAGAGCTTCCCGGCGAGCGCCGCGTCCGGCACCCACTGCACGGCCTCCACGCCGAGGTTCGCGCCGACCGCGGGAAGCAGTGCCGTCAGATCCCACTCCTGCAGGGCGACCAGGTCTCCGGCGTTCGCCTCGGGGTCGACCTTCAGCACGACGTTCCGGTTCACGCCCTTCGCGCTGTTGTCGCGCTCGGAGGCGACGTAGACGAAGCCGTCGCCGTCGACCGTGATGCCCTCGGTGTCGGGGCCGGCGGCGCCGGGGTCCTGCGCATCCTTCTGGAAGCGGACGCGCTTGCCCTCGTCCCAGCCGTCGGCCTTCTCGACCGAGCCGTCGGCGTGCGCATCGAGCTTCCAGATGCGCCCCTCGCCGTTGTCCACGGCCCACAGCACCGCACCGTCGGCCGTCTCCTGCACGTCGAGGCCGGAGCTGTCCTCCAGGAACGTCGGGGTCTCGTCGACCACGCGCACCTCCGCGGAGCCGGGCCACACGCCCACCGGCACCTCGCCGGCGCACACGTTCGCTGCACCCTTGGTCGACTCCGCAGTGACCGCGAAGGCGCCCGTCAGATCGGGGCAGCGGCCCCAGGTGACGGCCGCGTGCCCCTCACCCCAGCTGGTCTCGTCGACGAGCAGATCGCCGTCGAACACCCGCACCGCGTCGCCTCCGCCGAGGCCGAACCCGAGCTGCGCGCGCTCGATCACGAGGTAGCCGCCCGCGGCGATCGAGGTGCCGGCGGGGATCGCGTAGGCGTGCGCGTCGTCGTCGTCCTTCACGACGATGCCCGACACGTCGAGGGCCACCGTCGTCGGGTTCACGAGCTCGACCCAGTCGTCGGGCGAGCCGCCGTCAGACTCCACCTCGTTGATGCGCACCGGGTTGCCGCAGGCGTTGCGCGCTCCCTTGGTGGCGGCTGGTGCATCGATGAACTCGCCCGAGCCGTCGGCGCAGCGCGCCCACACACCCTCGGCGTGTGCGGGGTACACGTGCTGATCGACCGCGGTGCCGTTCGCGTCGCGGATCGTCACGGTGTCGCCGTTGCCGAGCCCGAAGACGAAATCCTCGGGCTGGTCGAACACCAGGTAGCCGCCGGGCGCCAGCACGGTGCCGGCGGGAAGCGGCGTGGTCTCGGCGGCGTGCCCGACCGGGTCGTTGTCCATCACGGTCCACCCCGACAGGTCGACCGGCGTGCTGCCGGTGTTGATGACCTCGACCCAGTCGGTGGCGTCGCCGTTCGACTCGATCTCGTTGATCGCGACCGACGGCAGGACGCAGGAGTTCGCCGCTCCCGGGGTCGCGTAGGCGAGCACGAACGCGCCGACCCCGTCGGGGCAGCGGGCCAGGGTGGCCGCGGCGGCGTCCCCGTCGATCGCGGCATGACCCTGCCAGGGCAGCGTGTCGTCGATCATCGCTCCCGACGCGTCGAAGAGACGGATGCGGTCGGCGCTGCCGATGCCGATCGGGTCGCGGAACGCGGTCTCGACGCCGTCGACCAGGCCGATCGTGCCCTCCTCCACCACGAGGAACTGCCCCGCCGCGATCTGCGTGCCCGGCAGGAACATCCAGCGGTGGTCGTCGGAGTTGTCGCGGATCTCGTATCCGGAGAGGTCGAGCGCCTCGGTGCCTGGGTTGTGGAACTCCACCCAGTCGGCGGGCTGCGAGTCGACCTCGTTGATGTGGATCGAGCCGTCGACGGGCGCGACGCTGCAGTCGTTGGGCGCTCCCGGGGTCACCGCGGTCGCCGGCGCCCAGGCCCCCGTGCCGTCGGGGCAGCGCGCCCATACCGACAGCGGGGCCGTGTTGTCGTACGCGTAGGAGTCGACCTCGACGCCGCTGGGGTCGACGAGCACGACCTCGTCGCCCTTGCCGAGCCCGAACGGGAAGTCCACGTCCTTCACGAGCACGAGGAACTCGCCGGGCGCCAGCACCATGCCCTCCGGTGCTCGACCGACGCTGTCGCGCTTCTCGTCGGCGATGGTCCAGCCCGCGAGGTCCACGGGGGTGTCGCCCGCGTTGTACAGCTCGACCTGGTCGGCGAGCCCGGTGGGCGCGTCGTCGTAGACGATCTCGTTCAGTACGAGCCCCGACGGGTCGGCGACCGGCGCGGTCTCTTCGGTCGGACGGACGCCGGTGGCGGCGACCGCGGCGGGGGCGGCGAGCAGGGCGGCGGCGCTCAGTGCGCACACCGCCGCGACCGCCGCTGCGGACTGCAAGCGGGGCATGGAGTCTCCTGGAGGGATCGCCCGGACGGGCTCAGACGGGTACGAGCCCAGACCACCGACCCCCGGTGGACGCCGTCGGTCCGCCCGGTGCACGGACGGTGAACGGCGGGTGGCGATCCCGCGGCCTCCGTCGCTGTTTCATCCCGATATCCCAAAACCCCTGCGTCCGCGTACCCGCGACTTCGACTTACCGTGGCCCGCACGAGGCCCGGATTCCGACCGGTCCTGATGCCCGGGTCCACCAGTTTCGAGGGAGTAGCAACGTGCAAACGACAGTCAATTCCGGGCGGGGATCCCGATTCTCCGCCGCCATTTTGACGGCCCTGTTGGCCTTCATGCTGACCATCGGGACAGCAGAGCAGGCTAGCGCGGCGATGCATTGGCGTCCATGGCAAAGCGGTTTCAAATCGATCAGCACCTGCGAAGCTCGCTGGAAGCACCTGAAGTCGTCTGGCCTCGCGGCCAAGTACGGCCTCTATGATCACCAGTGCCGTCGCGACACGAAGGCTCCCGGTTACCCATGGCCGCCTTATAAATACGCGCTCTGGGTCCTGGAAGACAACCCCTACGACCCCTGCGGATGCTGATGCCCCCTATCGAACCCCTTACAGCATTCCTCGGCGTGGGCTCGACGGTGACATGCACGGGCGCTCTTCGACGAGAGGGCGATTTCCAGCTTGAGATCGAGCGCCCCTCCGAACCACCGCTTCCAGGAGCGCGACTGCGTCTCACCGATCCGAGCGCCGAACTTCTGGCCGCTCAGGACGGCGGCCTCGTGCAGATCCAGGCAACGGTGACGGAGCGTGCGCTCCGGGTGATCTCGGCGCGTCCAGCGTTGACGCGCGAACCGCCGGCGAGATTCCGCGGAATCGAGGAGCATGTTCCCGCGCCGTTCGACGCGCCGTTCACCGAGGACGTAGCGAACCTGCTGTTCTCCGACGATCCGCCCCTCGCGGCCGAGTGGGTTCCGTTGTGCCAGGAGCGTCACGGGTCACGCCACTATCTTCACTACGTGGTGGCGTACGACGTCGACACGGTGCGGGATCGACTACGCCCGTTCTTCGGCGACGATCTCCGCGTCGTAGCCTCCGCCCACACGCTCGCGCAGGTGCGCGATGCACACGCTCGAATCGTCCGCGCCGATCCGCTCAACCTCGAAGCCGTGGGAAGTCGTCTCGATGCGGAGGGCCATCCTGTGCTCACCGTTCAGACCCTGTTCCCCGACGACGACCTTCGCGTGTTGGCGGCGTCGGACGTCAGAGCACTCGTCGAGTACTCGAGCTGGGTCAGAGAATCCGAGCACAGGGCGTGACCTCCCGTACCGTCAGGCGATCCGCGTGCCGGGCGGAAGGCGTCGCGCGGGCGTGCGGGTGCGCGCCCAGGCCCCGGCGAACAGCGATCCGGCGATCACGACCTGCACCCCGAGCCCCACGAACCAGCTGGGCACCGACGACTCGATGACCTCCTGCGGCGTGCGGTAGTTCCCGTCCGTGTCGCACTCGTCCCACCGCTGCTCCAGCGGTGACTGCTGGGCGCTGCGCAGGCCGTACTTGATCTGGCCGAACAGGTCGACGGGGTACCCGTCCGAGGAGAACTCGGTGGGCGTGGCATCCGCGAGCACCACGAACGGGTTCGCGGCGAGCGCCCACCACACCAGGTCGAAGCGCGGCGCCTCGTAGGTCGTCGACACCTCCCACCGGTCGCACTCGACGTTGCCGTTCGCGTCGTACGGACGGCTGTAGCTGGTGGCCTCGCTGCGGATGGCCATGCCGCCCAGCGCGAAGACGATCAGCGTGCCGACCACGAGCCCCGAGACGACGAGGTAGGTGGCCGCGACGGAGAACAGGGGGCGCGCGATGAGCCCGCTGAGCCCGACCCCGATCGCGGCCACCACCACGATCTCGGCCGCGAGCACGAGCAGCGACACCAGGAGCACGAGCGGATCGGCGCCGCCACCGAGCAACGACAGCGCCAGGAACGGCACGGCGACGAGCAGGAACGCCCCGCCGGTCGCGATGGCGGCGAGGAGCTTGCCCAGCATGATGTCGCCGGTCGACGCGGCCGTGACCTGGATCGCACCGAGGGTGGCGGCATCGCGGTCGCCGTTGATCGCGTTGCCGCTGAGCGTCGGCGAGACGAGCACCACGAGCAGCAGCACGATGTTGACGACGATGGAGTACACCCCGGCGCCGACCGCGTCGCCCCAGGAGTACACGGCGAACGCGAGCCCGGTGATGCCCAGCAGCACGAGGGCGAAGACGCCGAGGAGCACGTACCAGCCGACGCTCCGCAGCCGCTGCGTGAGTTCGAGCCGGGCGATGATGCCGATGTTCGCGAGACTCATGCGCCGGCCTCCGTTCCTTCGGTGGTCGCGGGCGATGTGGCCGCGGGCGGGGCGGGCGGTGGCGGGGTCGGCGCGGTCGCCGGCTGTGCGGGCGCGGGGTGCTGCAGGTGCAGGAACGTGTGCTCGAGGTCGCTCTGCGCCGGTGCGAACTCCGCCACGGGCAGTCCCGCCTCCACGAGCCGCCGCAGCGACTGGGCGGCCGCGTCCTCCCCGGCGAACCCCACGAGCACGGCGCCGCGGTCGACGGCGAGCGACTCGGGCGCGAGGCCGAGCTGCGATGCGACCTGCCAGGTGTCGGCGCTCAGACGCTCCGGGGTGACGCCCGCCAGGCGGATGCGCCACGCGCGCACGCTGCTCTGCGCGGGGGCGGCGTCGACCACCGATCCGGCGACGAGGAACACGGCGTCGTCGACGACCTCCTCGAGCTCCGACAGGATGTGGCTGGAGATGAGGATCGTGCGACCCTCGGCCGCGAACCGGCGCAGCAGCACCCGCAGCTGCACGCGCGCTTCGGGGTCGAGTCCGGAGGCCGGCTCGTCGAGGAGCAGCACCTGGGGGTCGTGCACGAGGGCGCGGGCGAGGCCGAGCTTCTGCTTCTGTCCGCGCGAGAGCACCTTGGCCGGCGAGTCGGCGAGCTCGCCCAGGCCGACGAGGGCGAGCAGCTGCTGGGCGCGGACGGCGGCATCCGCGGCGGTGATGCCGTAGAGCCGGGCGGTCGTGACGATGGTCTCGCGGGCGGTGAGCGAGGGCCAGGCGCCGAGGGCGTCGGGCATCCAGCCGAGCAGTCGCCGGGCCGCGAGCGGATCTTCGGCCGGGTCGACGCCGCCAATGCGGATCGTGCCGGTGTCGGGTGCCAGGAGCGACGCGAGCATGAGCAGCAGCGTGGTCTTGCCCGCACCGTTGGGCCCGACCAGTCCGGTCACCTTGCCCGGTTCCGCGCGGAGGGTGGCCGAGCGTACGGCCTGCACCGTCCCGAAGGCCCTGCTGACGTCCTGCACCAATATTCCGGTCATGCGGTCAGTCTGGCATCGGTTCGCGCGCCCACCCGGGACCTCCGGGCGGATCCCCAGCCGCGCCCGCGACCGGATGACACAATCGCAGAATGCGCACGATCCTCAACATCATCTGGGTCATCCTCGCCGGCTGGGCCCTCTTCCTCGGCTATCTGCTCGCCGGAGTGCTGCTGTGCATCCCGATCGTCACCATCCCCTGGGCGATCGCCTCGTTCCGCATCGCCCGCTACGCCATCTGGCCCTTCGGCCGCGAGGTCGTCAGCAAGCCGACCGCCGGCGTCGGCTCGTTCCTCGGCAACGTGCTCTGGGTCATCCTCGCGGGCTGGTGGCTCGCGATCGGGCACATCGTCTCCGGCCTCGCCCTGTGCGTCACCATCATCGGCATCCCGATGGGCATCGCCGACTTCAAGATGATCCCGGTCTCCCTCATGCCCCTCGGCAAGGAGATCGTCTCCACCCGCCGCGGCGCCTTCGACCGCACGCTCTGACCCGCGGACGTCAGCCCCGGAAGAACGCGACACCCAGGTCGGGGTGGTCGACGAACACGCCGTCCACGCCCTGCCGCGCGATCGCGTCCCACTCGGCCTCGTAGTCGCCGAACGCCCCGCGCCCGCCGTCGCCGCGGAACCGCGGGGCGAGGAACGCGTTCTCGGGGCGGCAGGTCCACGTGAACACCGAAAGGCCGCGGGCGTGGGCATCCGCGACGATCGTGTTCCCCTCGGCCAGCAGCATCTTCTTGTCGACGCTGATGCCGTCCACCTCACCCGCCAGCGCGTCGAGCCCCGCGGGCGTGACCGTCTCGGGGTACGTGCGCGCCCGCTTCCCCTGCGCGACGGCCAGGTCGTACGGACGCCCCTTCGCCTCGATCAGATATACGTACGACGCCGGCACCCCGAGCGCGCGCAGCTGCCGCAGCACGGTCGACTCGAAGCTCTCGATCACCAGCGGCAGCGCGCCGTCCGCCCATCCGGCCTCGCGCAGCTCCGCGGCGATGAGCGGCGCCAGGTCGAGACCGACACTCGCGAAGTAGGTGGCGTGCTTCACCTCCAGCACCACGCCGATCTCCCTGCCGTGCTCCACCGACCCCTCGCGCACGAGGTCGAGCACCTCACGCAGCCGCAGGATCGCCTGGCCCCCGTCGAAGCTCGCGCTCGACACCCGCACCTCGGGCAGCCGCTCGCGGGTGCGCAGCGTGGCGAGCTCGTCCCACGTGAAGTCCTCGGTGAACCAGCCGGTCAGCGCAGCGCCGTCCACGCGCTTGGTCGTCCGGCGATCGGCGAACTCGGGGTGTTCCGCGACGTCGGTCGTGCCCGAGATCTCGTTCTCGTGGCGCACGATCAGCACCCCGTCCTTCGTGGCCACCACGTCGGGCTCGACCGCGTCCACGCCCATCGCCAGCGCGAGCTCATAGGAGGAGCGGCTGTGCTCCGGGCGATAGCCGGGGGCTCCGCGATGCCCGATCACGAGCGGGTTTTTCCTGGGCACGCTCACAGCGTAGAACACCCCGCGCGTGTCGCCGCCCGGGTATCGTGGAGGAAAGCGACCTACTACCCCCCTTTGGAGTGAGGCCCACCAATGAGCAACTTCGCTTTCAACAATCCTGCGTTCCAGCAGCAGGACCCGCGCAACGTCGCGACGTATCCCGGCGCTCCGCAGGCTGCTCAGGGTGCGCAGAACGCCTCGTTCACGCACGCCTCCGTCGACGCCGCCACCAACGCACAGCTCGAGGGCATGTACGCGGCGCCGCCCGCCGGCGCCATCGAGACCGACCGCATGTCGGTCGAGGACACGGTGTGGAAGACCGCTGGACTGTTCGCGATCCTCCTCGTCACCGCCGCGGTCGGCTGGGTGTGGACCCTCGGCGGCATCTCGGCCCCGCGCTTCGACCCGTACGGCGGCAACACCGTCAACATGCTGCCGTGGATCATCGGTGCGCTCGGCGGCTTCGTGCTCGCGATGGTCATCACCTTCACCTCGCGCAAGACGGTCCGCCCCGCGCTGATCTTCGCCTACGCGGCGTTCGAGGGCCTGTTCATCGGCGGCATCTCCGCGTTCTTCGAGGTCCGCTGGCCGGGCATCGTGTTGCAGGCGACGCTCGCCACGATCGCTGTGGTCGGCGTCACCCTGGCACTGTTCGCGAGCGGCAAGATCCGTGCCTCCAAGAAGGCCACCAAGATCTTCCTCGTAGCCATGATCGGCTATCTGGTCTTCTCGCTGCTGAACCTCGTGCTGATGTGGACGAACGTCCTGCCCGCTGAGCAAGCCTTCGGTCTGTACAGCGCGAAGATCATGGGTATCCCGCTCGGTCTGATCATCGGCGTGCTCGTGGTCATCATGGCCGCGTATTCGCTGGTGCTCGACTTCGACCAGATCCAGCAGGGTGTGCGCAACGGCGCTCCCCGCAAGTACGGCTGGCTCGGCGCCTTCGGCATCATGGTCACCGTCGTCTGGCTGTACGTGGAGATCCTGCGGATCATCGCGATCGCCCGCGGCAACAACTGACGCCCGTCGCGACAGAGGCCCGTCTCCCCTCGGGGAGGCGGGCCTCTTGCCATATCCGGGGAGTGCGGCGCAAGGGGTTGGCACGCGACTGCCGATCGCGGCACTGTGGATATCACGAAGCCCCGGCACCCCGGGGCTCCCGACATCAAGGAGCTGACCATGAGCTTTCTCGGCTTTCTTCTCCTCGGCCTCATCGCCGGAGCCATCGCCAAGCTGATCCTGCCCGGTAAGCAGGGAGGCGGGTGGTTCGTTACGCTGCTGCTCGGCGTCGTCGGCGCCCTGCTCGGAGGATGGCTCGGCAGCCTGATCCTCAACCGTCCTCTCACGGAGTTCTGGGACCTCGGAACCTGGCTCCTCGCCATCGGCGGCTCGATCATCGTGCTGCTGATCTACGGCCTCATCGTCGGCCGTGGCCAGAAGGTCAACGACTGACGCGCGACCCCACTCGACGCGCCCCCGCGTCATCACGCCCGTCCCTCACGGCTGCGACAGCATCCGTGAGGGGCGGGTCTTCTTCTTTGTCCCCGGACCCGTCCTCGCGGGGATGGCCCGGCCCTACGGCGGGGCTCAGCTCACCGCCCCGCGGGCCTTGCGCTCCAGCAGCGCACGCTCGCGGTCGTTGCCCGCGATGCCCGCGGCGACCGCGAACTCGCTGCGGGCCTCGTCTTCCCGCCCGAGACGCCGCAGCAGCTCGCCACGCGTCGCCGGGAGCAGGTGATAGCCGCGCAGCGCGCCCGACGCCGCGAGCTGGTCGACGATGCGCAGCGCCGACGCGGGGCCCGTGGCCATCGCCACCGCCGCGGCGCGGTTCAGCTCCACGACCGGGGACGGGGCCAGGCGACCGAGAGCCTCGTACAGCAGCACGATCCGATCCCAGTCGGTGTCGTCGACCGAGGCCGCGATGGCATGGCACTCCGCGATCGCCGCCTGCAGGCCGTACACCCCGCGACCGCGTCCCAACCCGTCCGCCGTCGCCAGCGCGGCGCGACCCCGGACGATGCGACTGCGATCCCAGCGGCCACGATCCTGATCCGCGAGCAGCACCGGCTCGCCGTTCGCGTCGCGGCGGGCCGGGAACCGGGCGGCGGTGAGCTCCATCAGCCCGAGCAGACCGTGCACCTCCGGCTCGCGCGGCATCAGCGCCGCCAGCACGCGCGCGAGACGGATCGCCTCCTCGCTCAGCTCAGGACGCATCCACTCCGGGCCGCTGCTCGCCGCGTGCGCCTCGTTGAACACCAGGTACAGCACGCCCAGGACCGCCCCGAGCCGCTGCGCATGCTCCTCGCGCGGCGGCACCTCGAACGGCGCATGGGCCGCCGCGAGCGTCTTCTTGGCCCGCACGATGCGCTGCTGGACGGTCGCGGTCGGCACCAGGAACGCCCGGGCGATCTCCTCGCTCGACAACCCGCCGACCACGCGGAGGGTCAGCGCGACCTGCGCCTCCCTCGACAGCACGGGGTGGCACGCGATGAAGATGAGCCGCAGCACGTCGTCGTCGACCTCATCGGGGTCCCACGGATCCCGCACCTCGGCCTGCTCGCGCTCCAGGTCGTGCGCGATCAGGGCCAGACGGTCGTCCAGCCGCTCCCGACGCCGCCACGCGTCCACCGCCTTGCGCTTGGCGACCGCGGTGAGCCACGCGGCCGCATTGCGCGGCACCCCGTCGACGGGCCACTGGCGCAGTGCGTCGACCAGCGCCTCCTGCGCCAGATCCTCGGCGAGCCCGAAGTCGCCGACCATGCGGGTGAGCGTGCCCACGATGCGTGCGGACTCGATGCGCCACACCGCGGCGACGGCCCGCTCCGCCGACCCCTCTGCGGGGGCGGAGCGTGCCGTCACGTCGTGCGCGTCCATCGGCCGGCGGTCACTGCTGCTCGGCGCGGCGGGCCTGCTCCTCGCGCCAGCCCGCCTCCTTCTCGATCCACTCGTTGTCGGCGGGGAAGTCCTCCGGGCCGGTCACGCGGCGCACCTCGAGGTACGACCCGGGTCCGAGCGGCGCACGGCTCGCCCACTCCGCAGCCTCCTCGCGCGACGACACCTCCACGATCCAGAAGCCGTTGAACAGCTCCTTCGTCTCCCCGTAGGGGCCATCGGTGATCAGCGGCTTGTCGGCGCTGAAGTCCACCACGAAGCCCTCCGCGGCGTCCGTCAGACCCTCGCCGGCGACCAGCACGCCCGCCTTCATCATCGACTCGTTGTACCGCCCCATGGCCTCGATGACCTGCTCGAAGGGCATCTCCTGGTACGCCGCCACCGCGTCGTCGGTCGCGCGCATGATGAGCATGAACTTCATGATGTTCTCCTTGTCGGATGGGGCCGTCTCTCGACCCTCTCACTGAAGACGTCGAACGGGAACGGCCCGGATCGACATCGACGGAGAACTTTTCCGCCGACGTCCGCGCCGCCGCGGATCAGGCGCGTCGAGAGGGGCGGGCGGAGACCTCGGCGACCACGCCCGTGAGGGCGGCGAGGGAGCGCTCGGGGCTCCAGGCCGCCGCGACCGACGGCGCCTCGGCGCGCAGCACGGCCAGACGATCGGCATCGGTCAGCAGATCGTGGAGCGCGGTCGCCAGTGCGCCCTCGTCGCCCGCGGGCACCAGCACGCCGCCACCCGCCCCCAGCACATCGCGGATGCCGTAGCGGACGTCGTACGACACGACCGGTGTGCCGTGCAGCAGCGCCTCCACGACCCCGAGCGGCTGCCCCTCGAACGCGGTCGACGTGAGCAGCAGCGACGCCCGGTCGAGCACCGTGGCCGGGTCGTCCGCATACCCGCCGAGCACCACGCGGTCGCCCGCGTCGAGCTGGGCGATCAGCGCCGCCAGCTTCTCCTGCGCCGGCCCCGTGCCCCAGATCTCCAGCCGCGTGCCGGCGACATCGGCGGCGAGGAACGCACGGATCGCGTGGTCGATGCGCTTGCCGGGCGCGAGACGCCCCAGCACCACCACGAGACCATCCTCGCGCAGGTCGGCGCGGGCCGTGACCGGCGCGATCGGGTTGGGCACCACGACGTGATTCGCGGACGCCCCGAAACGCGCGACCACGTCGTCACGCTGCGTCGCGGTCGGCCAGACCACCGCGTCGAAGCGGTCGGCCAGGCGGAACCACCGTGTCCACAGCGTGTTCATGGTCGCGTCCGGCGTGTACGGCGCCTCCACGTGCATCGTGTGGATCGTGTGGACGATGCGCACGCGCGGGTCGTCCCAGTCGGCGATGAGCTCGCCCAGCTGCCGCGACTCGCAGATCACGACGACGCGACGGTCGCCCGAGGCGGCCACGACGTGGTCGAGCCACGCCCGGTACAGGCCGCGGAAGCCGTGCAGGGCGCCGGCCACTGCTCCCGCGGCGTCGTACACCAGCACCGGCTCGTCGGTCAGGTGCCAGTCCGGGTTGCCCGGGATCACCGGGAGCGCGGCGAACGGGCGGCCCTCGACGTCGCGCAGCACCCGGTACTCGACGTCGGGGTCGGCGACGACGGCGGCATCGGCGGTCTCCCGCAGCCACGCGGCCGCCCCGCCCTCCGGTGCGATGGCCTCATCGAAGAGGTTGCGCATCCGCCCCGGGTCGGACAGCGCGCCGCGCTCCGTGAACACCCGACGATGCTCCGCGTGGTCGGCGGCGGTGCCCGGATCGAACGTCAGCAGTTCCGGTCCGGCGCCGTCACCGACGCCCGCCGCGGCCAGCATCCGGGCGCGGGCGAGGGTCGCGATCGTGTATCCGCCGTCGAGCCCCGGGATGAGGCGGCTGGACAGCACCAGGTAGTCCGCGTCCGGAAGCACGGGTGGGGACTCCTCGGTCATCGTCTCGCACCTCCTCGGCGGACGCGGGAGCCGATCACTCGGCCCCCGTCACTCCCACTCGATCGTCCCCGGGGGCTTCGACGTGACGTCGAGCACGACCCGGTTCACGTCGCGCACCCCGTTCGTGATGCGGTTCGAGATCTTCGACAGCACGTCGTACGGCAGGCGCGTCCAGTCGGCGGTCATGGCGTCTTCGCTCGACACCGGACGCAGCACGATCGGGTGGCCGTACGTGCGGCCGTCGCCCTGCACGCCCACCGAGCGCACGTCGGCCAGCAGCACCACGGGGCACTGCCAGATCTCCTGGTCGAGTCCCGCCTTCGTCAGCTCTTCGCGGGCGATGGCATCGGCCTCACGCAGAATCTCGAGACGGTCAGCGGTAACCTCACCGATGATCCGGATGCCGAGACCGGGCCCCGGAAACGGCTGCCGTCCGACGATCGCCTCGGGGATGCCGAGCTCACGTCCGATCGCGCGCACCTCGTCTTTGAACAGGGCCCGCAGCGGCTCGATCAGCTCGAAGTCGAGGTCGTCGGGCAGGCCGCCCACGTTGTGATGCGACTTGATGTTCGCGGTGCCCGCGCCTCCACCGGACTCCACCACGTCGGGGTAGAGCGTGCCCTGCACGAGGAACTTCACCGGGGCGCCGCCGTCGGCCTTCGCCTCTTCGACGAGGTCGAGCTGCACCTTCTCGAACGCGCGGATGAACTCGCGGCCGATGATCTTGCGCTTCTCCTCCGGGTCGGTCACACCCTTCAGGTGTCCGAGGAAGGTCTCGGCCGCGTCGACCGTGATGAGCCGCACGCCGGTCGACTCGACGTAGTCCTTCTCGACCTGCTCCCGCTCGCCCTTGCGGAGCAGCCCGTGGTCGACGAACACCGCCGTGAGCTGGTCGCCGATGGCCTTGTGCACGAGGGCGGTCGAGACCGCGGAGTCGACACCGCCGGACAGCGCCGAGATGACGCGGGCGTCGCCGACCTGCTCGCGGATGCGCTCGACCTGCTCGGCGATCACGTTGTCGGGGTTCCAGTCGGACGCGAGGCCCGCGCCCTTGTGGAGGAAGTTCTCCAGCACGCGCTGGCCGTGGTCGGAGTGCTTGACCTCGGGGTGCCACTGCACGCCGTAGAAGCGGCGCTCCTCGTTCGCGAACGCCGCGACCTTGGTCGCCTCGGTCGTGGCGAGGACCTCGAAGCCCTCCGGCGCCTTCGCGACCTGGTCGCCGTGACTCATCCACACGTTCTGCTCCGCGGGCTGCCCGCCCAGCAGGACGCCGCCGTCGCCGGAGATCACGGCATCGGTGGCGCCGTACTCGCGCAGCCCGGTGTTCGCGACCTCGCCGCCGAGGGTCTGCGCCATGTACTGGAAGCCGTAGCAGATGCCCAGCGTGGGCACGTCGAGGTCAAACACGGCGGGGTCGAGCTTCGGCGCCCCCTCCTCGTACACCGACGACGGGCCGCCGGACAGGATGATCGCCACGGGGTTCTTGGCGGCGATCTCCGCGGCCGTGGCCGTGTGCGGCACGATCTCGCTGTAGACGCCGGCCTCCCGCACACGACGGGCGATCAGCTGCGCGTACTGCGCGCCGAAGTCGACGACGAGCGCGGGGCGCTGCTGGGTCTCGGACTGTTCGGTCAACGGACACCTTCCGGGGCGGTCGCGGAGGCCTCCTCGGCCTCCCGGGTGGCGAGATAGGACTTCACTTCACGGGCGACGATGGCCTCCATGAAGAACGACAGCAGCGGCACGACACCGCCGAGGGCGAGCAGGATGAACCGCGGGAACGGCCAGCGCATCAGGCTCCACATGCGGAAGCATGCGAACAGGTAGACCACGTAGAACCAGCCGTGGGCCACCAGGATGAACAGCGACAGGTTGAAGCCGTCGCCCAGCGACGTCATCTCGCAGGAGTTCGTCATCGGGGCGAACAGCGACCACCACTGGCAGTCGGGGCCCGCGATCACGCCCGCGAACCAGAGCGGTCCGCCGGAGCCTCCCGCGAAGAGCTCGAGGTGGATCGGCGTGTACTTGAGCACCATCTCGGTCAACAGCAGGAGCAGCATGACTCCCGTGATGATCGACGCGATCTGGTAGAACTTCAGCGCACCGCGGATCGCCGGAAAGCTGGCGACTTTCGGTTCGGGCATGGGTCCA
Source organism: Microbacterium sp. PF5 (assembly GCF_004794315.1). Lineage (NCBI taxonomy): Bacteria > Bacillati > Actinomycetota > Actinomycetes > Micrococcales > Microbacteriaceae > Microbacterium > Microbacterium sp. PF5. The sequence goes on from NZ_SSDQ01000146.1 coordinate 17,818, forward strand.
GTCTAGTCGGGGTCGCCCGATGCCGAATCCGGCCGGCGGCTCCGTCGCCCGCGGCACGACGGAGGCCGCCGGGATCGCTCCCGACGGCCTCCGCTGCGATCATCCGCTCCGGGCTCAGAACCAGCCGGAGATGAGGTCCCACAGCCAGTCGATGATCGCGCCGACGATGCCGCCCGCACGGTTCACCGTGACGGTCGCGGTCGCCGCGTCACCGTCGGCCTGAGCCGCCGAGACCGTGTACTTGCCCGGCTGTGCGCTCTTCGGCACGGTCACCTGCGTGGTGAACGTCCCGTCCGCACCGACCTGCACCGTGCCGACCTGCACCGCCGCGCCCTTCTTGGGCTGCAGCGCGATCGTCACGGTCTCGCCCGGCACATACCCCTCGCCCGTGACCGTGAGCTTCTTGCCCGCGGCCACCTTGGAAGAGCTGAGCTCGATCGTGCCGGCGAACTCCTCCTGGCCGGCGATCGTGAGGGGCACCTGCACCGTGGTGCCCGTCGCGGGGACGTTCACCGTCAGCACCTGGTCGCCGAACACCCCGGACGGCACCGCGAACGTGAGCGCCGCACGGCCACCCTCGTCCGTGGTGTCGACCACGGCCGGGTCGACCGTGCCCGAGGCGAGCGCCGTGTCGCCGAGCGACAGCGTCACCTCGCCCGGTGCGGCCTCTCCGCCGCTGAACGCCAGCGACGAGAGCGACACCGTCACCTGGTCGCCGGCGCTGTACCCGTCGGCATCGGCCGGGCTGAGCGTCACGCCGACCGCGCGCTGGGCGAGATCGGGCGTCGCGGTCTTGTTCGCATCGAACCAGTCCACCATCGACTGCAGGTCGATCTTTCCGGTGTCGCGCTTGCCCGCGCCCTCCTTGAAGGTGGCGAAGTTGTCGCCACCCGCCGCGAGGAACGAGTTCGCCGCCACCGTGTACTGCGCGTCCGGGTCGACCGGGGCGCCGTTCAGCGTGATCGACGTGATGCGCGAGCCCTGCGCCGCGGTCGGGTCGTACGTGTAGACGAGACCCTTCGAGACGCCGAGCTTGAGGAACGGACGTGCCGACCCCGCCGGCTGCCACTGCTCCTCGAGCACGCCCTTGAGCTGCGTGCCGGTGAGGGTCAGGGTGACCAGCGTGTTGGCGAAGGGCTGGACCGTGGCCGCCTCGCGGTACGTGACGTTGCCGTTCGGATCGCTCGCGGACGACGACGCGTACGTGAGGTTCGCGCGGATGCCTCCCGGGTTCATGAGCGCCAGGTCGGCACCCGTGGACCACTGCTGCACGTCGGCCACGAAGTTGCCGATCGTGGACTCGCCGCCGCGGTTCTCCGAGCCGTTCGTCTGCCGCGCCCGGTTGAAGTCGGCGGTGATGTCGCCCACCTTCACGGCGCCCAGCACGTCGGCCTCGGCCTTGGCGGCGTCGACGATCGCCTGCACCTCCGGCACCGCCGGGTACAGCGGCTTGCCTGCGGCCGTGAGCGGCTTGATCTCGTTGGTGATCGAGAGCAGCTCCTTCGTGGTCGGGTCGACCTGCAGGTTCATCAGCCCGAGGTTCTCGCCGTACTGACCGGCGGAGACCACGGGGCGACCGTCGATCACGTGGTTGTACGCGAGGTGCGTGTGCGCCGACACGATCGCGTCCACGTCGTCGTCCACCCCGTAGACGATCTCACCCAGCGGGGAGTCCTCCGTGATGGCCGACAGCGCGGTGCTCTCGGCCCCCTCGTGCACGAGCAGGATCACGACATCCGCCTCGCCGTTGGACGCGTCACCGTCGCGCAGGTCGTCGGCCACCGCGTTGACGGAGTCGACGATGCTGCGCACCTCGAGATCGGCGATGCCCTCCGGGGACACCAGCGAGTCGAGGTCTTCCGTGACGGCGCCGACGAACCCGACGCGCACGCCGTCGACCTCCTTCACCCAGGCCGGGGCGAGCGCGGGCTCACCGGTCTCAGTGACGAACACGTTCGACGAGATGTACTCCCAGTCCGCACGGTCCTGCACGCGATCGCGCAGGTCCTCCCAGCCCTGGTCGAACTCGTGGTTGCCCGCGGCGCTCACGTCGAGGCCCGCCGCGTTGAGCGCGTCGATCGTGGGGTTGTCGTCGTTGATGAAGGAGGTGAACGTCGACGCGCCGATCAGGTCGCCTGCTCCCGCGAAGATCAGGTTCGGGTTCGCGTCACGGAACTGGTGCACCGCACCGGCGAGCACCGCGGCACCGGCCGCGGCCCCGTCGGCCTCGATGCGGCCGTGGAAGTCGTTCACCGTGACCACGTCGATGCTCACCGGCGGGATCTCCGCGGAGACGCCGACGATGATCGGGTCGTGGTCGCTGGAGCGGTACGGAGTGCCCTCCTCGGTGGCGCCGAACGCGTAGCCGCGGTCGCTCCACTCCGGCGAGTTGATGCCCCAGACGCCCGCGCCGGTGATCGACGAGACGAGCGACGGCGACGCGATCACGTGGTCGAGCGAGCCGAGCTCGCCGTCGAACGTGTACGTGTACTGACCGTCGGTCTCGTCGGCGACCAGGTCGCTCCACCCCTGCGAGGTGAAGACGTCGATCGGGTCTTCCTTGCCGTAGGCGTTGAAGTCGCCGATCAGGAGCATGTCGCTGCTGCCGGTCGTCTCTTCCAGCTCCGCCGTGAAGGCGAGGATCGCGTTCGCCTGCGCCACGCGGTCGGCGTTGAAGAAGCCCTGGCCGTCGGCCGGCTCCGCCCCCGCACCCTCGGGCGGCGACTTCGACTTCAGGTGGTTCGCGACCACGGTGACCACGCGGCCGTCGATGTCGAACGCCTGTGCGATCGGCTCGCGCGCGTTGCCCCACACGGACTCGTCGGTCGTCGTGAGACTGTCACCGACCCGCTTCACGGCGTCCTTCTTGTAGATGATCGCGTTGGTGATGTAGTCGGTCGTCGCCGCATCGTTCAGCGCCTCGGGCGTGGGCACGTAGCCCCACACGTCGCTGCCGGCGTCGGCGTTCAGGCCGGCGACCAGATCCTTCAGCGCCGTGTCGACCGGCTTGCCGAGCTTGACCGAGTTCTCGATCTCCATGAGCGAGACGATCTCGGCGTCGAGGCCGTTGATCGCCGCGACGATCTTGGACTTCTGGATCGCGAACTGCGCGGCGTTCGCGGCGCCCCGCGCGTTGGAGTTCTCGCTCTTCAGCGTCGTGAAGTAGTTGTAGACGTTGAACGACGCCACCTGCACGTCGCCACCCACCTCGGGCGCCTCCGTCGGACGCGGGTTCGTCGCCGCGAAGCCGACCTTCAGCTCGGCGGGCGAGGAGTCGTCGATCGGCACGACCGGCTGCAGACGCCAGTCGTCGAAGCCCCACTGCAGCACGTAGCCGTTGTCGCCGAAGTCGACCGTGTCGCCGTTGCGGACGACCTGGTCCTTCGTGAAGTAGGGCTGCTGACCCGGGTGGCCGCTGTTGGTCACCTGGATCGACCAGCCGTCGTCGAGCAGGATGCGGTTGGCGCGGTTGGCCGCGGCGATCGCGGCGGCGTCGGCACCGGGACGCGTGGTCTCGGTGCTCTTCACGGCCAGGGCATCTCCTGCGTTCAGCCACAGCGTGCCGTAGTTGTACAGCTGGTGGCTCGACGCCAGGCGGTAGGTGCCCTCGGGCGCGACGAGCATGTTCTCGTACTGCTCCCGGTCGGCGCCCTGCACCGTGGCGGGCAGCGGAGTGACCGCGGGCACGCCGACGCCCGGCGTGACCACCGTCACGTCCGCCGCGGCGGCCGGGTTCACCTGCGTCTGGCCGTAGTACTCGCTCACGGTGCCGGTGACCGAGACCAGGTCGCCGATCGCGAGCGTGGGGGCCAGCGCGTTCAGGAAGACGAAGACGCCGTCGGAGGCGCCGGGGGTCGCGTCGGTCGCGCCGCCCGAGCCCTGCGTCTGGATGACGATGCCCTTGTAGCCGCCCGTGCGGTAGTCGGCGGTGACGACGCCCTCGACCTGCACGCGCGTGCCGTTCAGTGGCGAGACGTCGGTGGTGCCCTGCACCTCGGCGATGGTCGCCTTCTGCGGCTCCGTGCCGGGGTCGGTGCCCGGGTCGGTGCCGGGGTCGGTGCCACCGGAGTTCTGCGGGGTGATGGTGGCGGACAGCGAGAAGTCGACGCCGTTGTCGTCGGTGTCCGCGCCGTTCGTGCGGTTCAGCGACCGCACGTCGGTGTTGCCCGACGGCGCCGTGGCCGCCTTCGTCTCGAACGTGTTGGAGGTGCCGTAGCCGAGCAGGTCGACGACGCCGTCGGCTCCCGCCGCGGACCCGGGGGCGAGCGTGATCGCCGTGGTGCCCTCGACCAGGGCGATGGTGCCGTTCGTGCCGCTCGGGGTGAGGCCGGTGACCGCGTCGGGCGTGGGCAGCGCGGCGCCGTTCGTGCCGTTGCTGTTGCCCTGCACCAGGAAGTAGCCGCCGGCGGGGATGCTGCCGGTGAGCGGCGCGATCCCGGTGAACGCCGCCGAGCCGGTCGCCGAGCGGTACTGCAGGGACATGCCGTCGAGCGACACCGCCTCGGACGTGGGGTTGTACAGCTCCACGAACTTGTTCGTGTACGCCGCACCGGCACTGCCTCCGGAGAGGTACGCCTCATTGATCACCACCCCGGTCCCGGTCGGATCGGCGACGGCGGGCGTCGCGACCAGCGAGCCGAGGCCCAGGGTGGCGACGCAGGTCACGGCGAGAGCGCCGATGCGCCCCCTGGTTCTGCGGTGCGAGACGGGGGTCATGGGCTCCCCGTGCTCTGAAGCGGACATCATCGGTGCTGTCTCCTCGATCGTGTATCGACCCTGCTCAGGACGCTGTCACCGCACGCATCGGGAACTCCCAGCGTGCGCACATGGAGCGAGCATACGAAGCGGGTCGGACATCCTCAACGGAGTTTTCACGATGGTCACCGACTGCTCACCGAAGGGCCGCGCGCACCCCTGACGAAGGTTCACATCGGGGCACGGCCGCGCGCAGAAGCGCACCGGAGGTCGCGCGGATGCGCACGCCGTTCAGACGTTCTCGGCCGCCGCCGCGTCCTCGAACTCCTCGACCTCGCGCTCCCACGCGTCCTTCGCCAGGCGGTACCAGAGGTAGAACGCGAAGCCCGCGAAGATCGCCCACTCCACCGCGTAGAACACGTTGAGCCAGTTCACCGGCGACTGCTCGTCGGGTGCCGGCGAGGAGATGTCCTCGAGGCCCGCCGTCGCGGTGGTCGAGGCGAGGTACGGGCGGTACACGTCGAGCTGCTCCGTGTCGTGCCAGCGGCTGAGCAGCGCGGCGGGCGACATGCGGTCGAGACGCTCCGGGTCGCTGCGCGGCGGCACCGACGGCCCCTCGTCCGAGATGATGCGCCCCGCGACCCCGACCGGGCGACCGTCGGCCTCCGCGGCCAGGCGCTCCACCGCGGCATCGGCGGCCGCGCGGTCGGGAGCCCAGCCGATCGCCACGGCGATCGACACACGCTCGTCCACCCGCAGCTGTCCGGTGACCCAGAACCCCTCGACGCCGTCGTTGAAGCGGCTCGACACCACCAGGAAGTCGTCCGGGATCCACGTCCCGCTCGTCTCGACCCGCTGCCCCACGAGGGGTTCGGCGAGGTACTGCCCCGGCTCTACCACGTCGGACAGCGGCCGCACCTGCTCGGTCACGCCGGGCGGCGGCGGGTCGGTCTCGATCGCGCGCTCCAGCTGCCACTGCCCGAGCCACGCGAACACCCCGGCGACCACGAGGCACAGCAGCAGCATGCCGATCCAGCGTCCGCGCAGCATGACCTCACGGAGGGTCGGCGGGAACGGGGCGGGGGCGGTCACGGTGCAGCGGTGGCGGCTCAGGCCTCGTACGGGGCGAGCACGACCTCGACCCGCTGGAACTCCTTGAGGTCGGAGTATCCGGTGGTCGCCATCGACTTGCGCAGCGCGCCGATGAGGTTCGCGGTGCCGTCGGCCACGGGCGCAGGGCCGTACAGGATCTCCTCGAGCGTGCCGATGCCGCCCACCTCGACCCGGCGGCCGCGCGGGAGCTTGGGGTGGTGCGCCTCGGGGCCCCAGTGGAAACCCTGCCCCGGCGCGTCGGTCGCGCGGGCGAGGGCCACGCCGAGCATGACCGCGTCGGCGCCCATCGCGAGAGCCTTCACGATGTCGCCCGAGGTGCCGACGCCGCCGTCGGCGATCACGTGCACGTAGCGCCCGCCCGACTCGTCGAGGTAGTCGCGGCGCGCAGCGGCGACGTCGGAGACCGCGGTGGCCATCGGGGCGTGGATGCCGAGGGTGGCGCGCGTGGTGGACGCCGCTCCCCCGCCGAAGCCGACCAGCACGCCGGCCGCGCCGGTGCGCATCAGGTGCAGCGCCGCGGTGTAGGTGGCGGCGCCGCCCACGATGACCGGGACGTCGAGGTCATAGATGAACTTCTTGAGGTTGAGCGGCTCTGCCACGCTCGACACGTGCTCCGCCGAGACGGTGGTGCCGCGGATGACGAACAGGTCGACGCCCGCCGCGGCCACGGTGTCGTAGAACTCCTGGGTGCGCTGCGGCGTGAGGGAACCGGCGACGGTGACACCGGCCTCGCGGATCTCGGCCAGGCGCCGCGTGATGAGCTCGGGCTTGATCGGCTCGGCGTACAGCTCCTGCATGCGCACGGTCGCCCGGTCGTCGGCGAGACCCGCGATCTCCGCGAGCAGCGGCTCCGGGTCCTCGTACCGGGTCCACAGACCCTCGAGGTCGAGCACGCCCAGGCCGCCCAGCTGGCCGAGCATGATGGCCGTGCGCGGGCTCACGACGGAGTCCATCGGCGCGCCGAGCACCGGGATCTCGAAGCCGAAGGCGTCGATCGTCCAGGCGGTCGACACGTCCTCCGGGTTGCGCGTGCGCCGCGAGGGCACCACCGCGATGTCGTCGAACGTGTACGCGCGACGGGCGCGCTTTCCTCGGCCGAGCTCGATCTCCATGGTCACCCGTCCAGCCTACCGGGCACCCCGAGGGGGCGCGTGCCCGCGGTCACCGGGCCCGTGCCACGCGGCGCTCGTCCCACACCGGCTCGTCCGACTCGTACACCTCGCCGTCGGAGCCGAACACGAGGAACCGGTCGAACGACCGCGCGAACCAGCGGTCGTGCGTGACCGCGAGCACCGTCCCCTCGAACCGCGCCAGCGCCTGCTCCAACGCCTCCGCCGACTCCAGGTCGAGGTTGTCTGTCGGCTCGTCGAGCAGCAGCAGGGTCGCGCCGGACAACTCCAGCAGCAGCACCTGGAACCGCGCCTGCTGCCCACCGGACAGCGACTCGAACGTCTGCAGCGCCTGCCGCACCAGCCCGTAGCGGTCGAGCGCCGAGCTCGCGGCGTCCCGGGGCATCCCCGCCCGGCGGTCGTCGCCGCGGTGCAGGATCTCCAGCAGCGTGCGCCCGACGAACTCCGGGTGCGTGTGGGTCTGCGCGAACAGCCCCGGCACCACGCGCGCCCCCAGCACCGCGCGACCGGTGTGCGCGACGGGACTCAGGTCTTCCGCGGCGGAGGAGACGTGACCCAGGGTCGGGTCGGGGTCGCTGCCGCCGCGCGCGAGCAGTCGCAGGAAGTGCGACTTGCCCGAGCCGTTCGAGCCCAGCACGGCCACGCGGTCGCCGAACCACACCTCCGCGTTGAAGGGACGCATGAGCCCGGTGAGCTCGAGCCGCTCGGCCACCACGGCGCGCTTGCCCGTGCGCGAGCCCCGCAGGCGCATGTCGAACTCCTGCGCGGGCGGACGCTCCTCGGGCGGCCCCGCCTCCTCGAACTTGCGCAGTCGCGTCTGCGCCGCCTGGTAGCGGGAGGCGAAGCCGTCGTTCGCCGAGGCCTTCACCTTGAGGTTCGCGACCAGCACGCGCAGCTTCTCGTGCTGCTCGTCCCACCGACGGCGCAGCTCGTCGAGCCGCTCCATGCGGTCGATGCGCGCCTGCGGGTAGGTCGCGAAGCCGCCGCCGTGCACCCACGCCGTCGAACCGGCCGCCCCTGGTTCGAGCGTGATGAGCCGGTCGGCCGCGCGGGCGAGCAGCTCGCGGTCGTGCGACACGAGCAGCACGGTCTTCGCGGTCTGCCGCAGCTGTTCCTCCAGCCACCGCTTGGTCGGGACGTCGAGGTAGTTGTCCGGCTCGTCGAGCAGGAGCACCGCGTCGGGTCCGCGCAGCAGGGCCTCGAGCGCCAGGCGCTTCTGCTCGCCGCCGGACAGCGACGTGAGCTCGCGGTACCGCGCCCGCTCGAACGGCACGCCGAGCGCCGCCATCGTGCACTGGTCCCATACGGTCTCGTGCTCGTAGCCGCCGGCGTCGGCGTACTCCGCGATGGCTGCGGCGTACGCCATCTGCGTGTCGTGCTCATCACGGTCGATCAGGGCGTTCTCCGCCGCGCCGAGGGCTTCGGCGGCGGCGCGGATGCGGGCGGGGGCGACGCGCACGAGGAGCTCATGCACGGTCTGCCCCGGCTCGCCGTGCCCGACGAACTGATCCATCACGCCGAGTCCGCCGTCGATGGTGACGACGCCGTCGTCGGCCGCCTGGTCGCCGCGGATGATCCGCAGGAGCGTGGTCTTGCCCGCGCCGTTCGGCCCGATGAGCGCGCTCGTCGAGCCGGCGCCGACCCGGAACGAGACCTCGTCGAGCAGCGGTCTTCCGTCGGGAAGCGTCAGCGAGATGCCTGATGCGTCGATGTACCCCACAGTGCGTGGCCGTCCTTCCGCCCGCGCACAGCGAGCCGACCAGACTATCAGGATGCTGCGGACGAGGAGGTCCGGGTCAGTCCGCGCGGCTCAGGGTCTGCAGCACCTCGGTCTTGGGCGCCGCCGGCAGGACGAAGCGGAACTCGGTCCCCACGCCCTCCTGACTCGTCACGTCCATCGAACCGCCGTGCGCCAGCACGATCGCGCGGGTGATCGTGAGGCCGAGCCCCACGCCGGGCACGGCATTCCGCGTGGCCGTCGAGGCCCGGAAGAACCGCGTGAAGAGCATGCCCTGCTCGTCCTCCGGGATGCCGACGCCGGTGTCCGCGACCGAGATCTGCACGCCGCCGTCCACGCGCCGCACGGCCGCCGTGACCCGGCCGCCGCTCGGCGTGAACTTGATCGCGTTCGACAGGAGATTGTCGACGGCCTGCCCGATCCGCCCCGGATCCACGAGCAGCCGGATCGGCTCGTCGCCCGCGTCCGCCACCAGCTCGATGCCCTCCCGCTGCGCGTGCGGGCCCGCGGATGCGACCGCCGACCGCACGAGCTCGGCGACGTCGGCCTCCACGCGCTCCAACGGGAAGCGCCCCGACTCCACCTGGGCGGTGAACAGCAGGTCGCCCACCAGGTTGAGCAGGCGCTTCGCGTTGCGCTCGATGATCCCGACGAACTCCTGCTGATCCTCGGTCAGCGGCTGGCCCGGATCGTTCTGCAACAGGTCGAGGAAGCCGATGATCGCGCTGAGCGGCGTGCGCAGCTCGTGCGAGATCATGCCCACGAACTCGTCCTTCATGCGGGCCACCTCGACCGCCCGCGTCTCATCGGTCAGCACGAACAGGTAGCCCTGCTGGGCACCGGAGCCGTCCTTATGCGGACTCACCGTCACGCGCGCGGGAACGGTCGTGCCGCCCGCCGTGGTGACCTCCACGTCGCCGTCGACCGTGACCCCCTCGTCGGCCTGCGCGAACAGCGCCCGGATGCCCTCGGGCGCCGGCCCCGCACTCGCCCCCGCGACGGACGCCTCACCCGACGCCTCCCGTCGCGCTGCCGTGTCCTCCGCGAGCATCGACAGCACCGTTCGGGAGAAGAACCGGTCGATGCGAACGTCGTCGAGCGCCTCGTCGACCGTGAGCCCGAGCAGCCGCACGGCCCCGGGATTCCACGCCGTGATGCGCCCCGCGCGGTCGGTGGCGATCACGGCCTGCGCGGTGATCGAGGACCACAGGCTCTCGAACGAGTCCAGCAGCACCCGGTACTCGTGCTCCTTCTGCCGCAGCTGCACGATCATCGCCACGTTCTCGGACAGCGCCCTCGTGCGCTCGGTCACCAGATCCTCGGCCTGCTCCACCCGCATCCTCTGCTGCCGCGACAGCTCGTTCACCACGGCGGCGACCGCCGCGAACACGAGCGGCCCCACCACGCCGCGCAGCCACACGACGGCGTTCGACGGCGGGTCGGTGATGTACGGCATGAGCAGGGCGAGCGACGACAGCGCGCCGACCACGAACACCCACCGGATGCCGGGGGCGGCCGCGATCCAGATGATCGGCAGCAGCACGAGCGAGCTGAACAGCGACGCTGCCCCGCCCGTCCCCGCACGGAAGAGGCCGAGCCCCACGATGTCGAGCATGGGGACCGCCAGCACGATCCAGCCCTCGCGCACGTGCAGGGCGCTGAGCACCCCGGCCTGCAGCGTGGCCAGCAGCACGATGCCGATGCCGATCAGCGCCGCGCCGAGGTGCGTGAACGGCAGCCCGGGGATGGCCCACGTCATGCTGCCCGCGATCACCGTCGCGACCAGGGTGGGCGCCTGCTTCACGATCGGACTCGGGTTGTCGAACACCCGGTACCAGCGGCTCTCGGCGCGCTCGAGCGGCGTGGCCCTCATCGCGGCACCCCCTCGACCACGCGGTGCAGGTCGGCCCCCGTGACGGGTTTCGGCAGCGCCGCGTCGGCCGGCGGGTAGTCCGCGACATCGAGCACGGAGCTGACCACGAGGTAGCAGTCGGGGAAGCGCTCGTGGATGAGACGCGAGCAGGCGTGACCGGAGATGCCGGGGAGCAGCAGATCGAGCACGGCGACGACCGGATGGATGTCGGGGAAGGCGGCGATCGCGGACTCGGCATCGGGCGCGATGAAGACGTCGAAGCCCTCCCGGTCGAGGTACCGCCCCAGGAGTGTCGCCTGATCGGCCGCGTCCTCGACCACGAGCGCCAGCGGCCTCCCGGTCATCGGAGGAGCAGCTCTCGCACGACCACGATCACGACCACGATGCCGAGGGAGATCAGGGCCTGCGGGATGAGCCGCTTCTCGCGCCGGGCGTCCTCGGCGATCTCCTCGACCTCGGCGTCATGCGAAGGTGCGTCCGTCATGAGTCCACCCGTCCGACCTTCTCGGTCTTGATCCACGAGGCGTCGGCGCGGCGCCACTCCTTGAGGTACGAGTCCACCGTGATCGCGCACAGCAGGGAGCCATAGCCGCACACGTAGAGGAGCAGCCCGGCGAAGAAACGCCCTCCGGGCAGGGGCTCGACGGCGCGCGCCAGCCAGATGCCGAGCATCGACACGGGGCCCCACAGGTAGAAGAACAGCAGCCACCCGAATCGCGCCTGATCCGTCGCCTCTTCGCCGAAGAGGTTCAGCAGACCGTCGAGCGTCCACGGGAACAGCGCGATGAACATCAGGATCAGCGCGCCGAGGCCGGGGAACATGATCGCCTCGCGCCACGACTGCCGGCCGATCCGCGGGTCGAGCTGCACGGAGTACAGCATCGAGAAGATGTAGATGCATGCGGCGGCGATCCACATGAAGCGGAACACGAACTCGGCGATGTCGCTGTGCAGCAGCAGGAGCGCGATCAGGCCGGCGGCGGCGAGCAGCATGAACGCCGGCAGCAGCAGGATCGTGAACCACGCCAGGCCGAAGCCGACGCTGCCGAGGTTGTGATCGCGGCTCGGGCGGAACCACAGCTTCTTGTAGATGGACGTCAGCTGCACGTTGCCGCGAGCCCACCGCAGCCGCTGCTTCCACAGGCTGTCGATCGTGCGCGGCTCCTCCGCGAGCACCACGGCGTGCGGCTCGAACACCATCCGGCGTCCGTGGAGCTGGCTCTCGAACGTGGTCATCGTGTCCTCGGCGAGGGTCCCGGTCGGGATGCGACCGCCGATGGCCTCCAGGTTCGCGCGGGAGTGCAGCTGGGCGCCGCCCGCGAGGCACGCGATGGCGCCGCCGACGTTCTGCACGCGGCGGGCCGAGAGCTGTCCGATCACGTACTCGATCGCGATGAAGCGCGTCAGGTAGTTGCGGTCGCGGCTGCCCTCCGCGATGTACGCCGTGACCGCGCCGACCTTCTCGTCGGCGAGGTGA
>NZ_SSDQ01000147.1:0-10705 GCF_004794315.1 Microbacterium sp. PF5
GAGCCGCGCACGCGCCACCGCGGACCACGGCTCCCGCCCTCCAGGCACACGACCGCGACCGCGGCGCCGAGCCCGGCGACCAGTGCCGCGCTGCCGATCCCTGCGGGCAGCAGGATGGTCGCACCGGGCAGGTCCGCGGTCACCTGGGCGGTCGTCGCGATCCAGGTCGCGGGCAGCCACGCGGTGGCGGCCAGGAGGTCGGCGACCGCGGGCACGGGCGCCGCGAGGCAGGCGAGCAGCCCGACCACGGTCGCGACCGGTGCCGCGGGTTCCGCGATCAGGTTCGCCGCCACGCCGATGAGCGACTGCTGTTCCGCGAACAGCGCGATGATGGGCCCGCACGCGAGCTGCGCCGAGAGCGGGACCGCGATCGCCAGTGCGACCGGGCCCGGCATCCACCGTCGCAACCCGCGTGACAACGGCGGTGCGAGCAGGATGAGTGCGCCCGTCGCGGCGGCCGACAGCGCGAAGCCGGGCGTCGCGGCGAGCCACGGATCGGACACCAGGATCATGATCGTCGACAGGGCGAGCACGCCTGCACCGGCGCTCGGTCGTCCTAGGAGCACGGACAGCATCCCCGCGCCCGCCATCACCGCGGCGCGCACCACGCTCGGCTCCGGCGTGACCAGCACCACAAAGCCGGAGAGCGCCGTGGTCGCGAGCACCACCCGCAGCGCCCGGCCGCCACCGCACAGCGCCGTGAGCCCGAAGACCGCCGCCACCACGATCGCGCAGTTCGCCCCGCTGACGGCCGTGAGGTGACTGAGACCGCTCGAACGCATGTCTTCGTCCAGGTCGGAGCCCACCGCCCTGGTGTCCCCTACGGCGAGTCCCGGCAGGAGCGCCCCGCCCGGCTCGGGCAGCCGCAGCGCGCGGTCGACGAAGGCGCGGCGCGCCGTGGCGGCCACGCCGAACACCCCGGACGGAGGCTGCACGACCTCCGTGGTCGTGGCGTAGAGCACCAGCACCGCGCGCTCCCCCGCCTCCGTCGCCGAGGTCTCCCCCACGACGCGGAGCCGGGCGCCGAGGTCGATGCCGTCGGCTGTCGCGGTCCCGATCCGCACCGGCACCGCGACCGGGCGCGCCCGACCCGGCGGACCGAGGCTCTTCGTGGTCGCCTCGACCCAGAGCCGCCCGTCCTGACCCGTGGACGCGGACGACGTGACCTCGACCACCGCTTCGACCACGCGGCCGCCCTGCCCCGCGGCGGCTTCGCGCGACGGAAGGGCGTACCCCACGGACAGCGCCGTGGCCGCGGCCGCCGCGAGCATCAGGAGGACCAGCCCCGCGCCGTGCCTCCCCCGCGCGAGCAGCACCAGCAGGACGACGCCCGCCGCGACGCCGCACACGAGCGCACAGGCCGCCGCGAGACCGGGCTGGAACACGCAGACGAGCGCCGCCGCCCACACCGCGAGGGCGACCGGCACGAGCCGGAGATCGCGGGACTTCACACCCGTACCCCGTCGCGTAATCCCGCGAGCAGCTTCTCCCCGATGCCCGGCACGCCGAGGAGGTCGTCCACCGACTGGAAGCGTCCGTTCTCCTCCCGCCACGCGATGATGCGGGCGGCCAGGGCGGGACCGATCCGCGGCAGCGTCTCCAGCGCGGCCTGGTCGGCCGCGTTGAGGTCGATCCGCGCGTCCGTGGGTGCCGCGGCAGGAGAACCGGTGCCCGACCCGCCGACCACGGGCACCAGGATCTGCTCGCCGTCCTCGACCCGGCGGGCGAGGTTGATCGCGGCGAGGTCGGCGTCGACCGTCGTCCCGCCCGCAGCCGCCACCGCATCGACCAGCCGCGCATCACCGCCGACGAGGTACAGTCCCGGCCGCTCGACCGCGCCGAGCACGTGCACGTACAGCACGTCGGACGACGGCGCGGCCGTCGCGCGGTCGCCCACCGGGAAGGACTCCGCCGGTGCGCCCTGGCCGCGCAGGATGCCCAGACCCACCGCGGCCGACAGCACGACGAGCGCCAGTGCCACCGCGGCGCCCACACCGAGCCGCAGTCGTCGCTGCCGGGGTACGGGTGTCGGTGCGGGAGGAGTCACCCCGTCACGGTAGGTCTCCGCAGACCCCCCGCGACCACGGGGAACCGCCGGTCGTGGACAACAGCGGCGCCCGGTCCGCCGTGCAGAGCCGAAGGCGGGGCGATCGGAGCCGAGCTCGCTCCGACGCCGCCAGGCCGGCAGCACGCATGAGCCGGCGCCCGGGCACGCCGCTCTCTCTTCCGATGCGTGCCCGCCGCGTGGCGCAGACTGGACCGGTGACCGACATCGTCGACGACCTGCCCCCGGAGGCCTCTCATCGCGACGCTGAGCGCGCTTTCCGCGAGGCGGGCTGGACGCCGAGCGGCGCGGGCGACTGGGCCTTCGCCCTGCGCTCACCCGACGGCGTCGCCGCGGTGCGCATCAGCCCGTTCGATCCGGTCGGACCGTACACGGCCGCGCTGTATCGCGAAGCCGCGCACACCGGTCAGGTACCGCGACTGTTCGCGCACCGCCGACTCGCGGGCGGCGGCGATCTGCAGGTGATGGAGTGGCTCCACGCGGTCGACGAGAAGGACGCGGTCGCCTTCCACACCGCCATCGCCGAACGCGCACCGCACGTCGCCGAGCTCGTCGACGTCGTGCGCCGCATCCATGCCAGGGCAGCGCGGGCGCTGCCCTGGTGCGGCCCCCTCGATCAGAACCCGTCCAACATCATGCGCGGCAGCGACGGGCGTCTCGTCGCGTGCGATCTGTACTACGCGGACGGTCCGGCTCTGTATGCGATGGCCGGCTCCGATCCGACCCGGTTCGTGACGCTCCTGCCGGAGTCCGAGCGCCGCTACCTGACCGAGATCCCGCTCGCGGAGTCCGGCCCGTGGGCCGAGGCGTCTCGCGCGGCGATGCGCCGGGGCATCGCCGTCGCGGACGCCGCGCGCGCCGACCGGGACGCGTGACCGCGGCTCTGGAGGTCGCGACGGATCAGCCCGCGACGACGATGCTGACGATCTTGGGAGCGCGCACGACGACCTTCACGATCTCGCGGTCGCCGATCGACCGGATCACGCGCTCATCCGCGCGAGCGAGCGCTTCCAGCTCGGCCTCGCCGATGCGCGCGGGGACCTCGAGCTGAGCCCGCACCTTGCCGCCCACCTGCACGACGGCCGTGACCGTGTCCTCCACGAGCAGCGCGGGGTCGGCCGAGCGCCACGTGACCAGTCCGACGGACGGTTCGTGCCCGAGCAGCTCCCACATCTCCTCCGCGGTGTGCGGCGCGATCAGGTCGAGCATCACGGCGATCGTCTCGGCGGCCTCGCGCACCGCGGGGTCGCCCGAACCGCCCGCGCCGTCGATGGTCTTGCGGGTGACGTTCACCAGCTCCATCAGCCGGGCGACCAGCACGTTGAACTTGGTCTGCTCGACCAGCGCCGGAGCCTCCGCGAGCAGCTTGTGCGTGGCGCGACGCAGGGCCGCGTCTCCCCCGTCGAACACCACGTCGACCGGGCTGGACACCTCGTGCCCGATGCGCAGCGCACGCGAGAGGAACTTCTGCGCGCCCGTGGTCGACACGTCCGCCCAGTCCTTGTCGTCCTCCACCGGACCGGCGAAGGCGAGGCCCACGCGCAGCGCATCGGCGCCGTGCGCGTCGAGCTCCTCCTGGAACAGCACCAGGTTGCCCTTGCTCTTCGACATCTTCTGCCCGTCGAGCAGCACCATCCCCTGATTGATCAGGTTCGAGAACGGCTCGGTGAAGTCGATCAGGCCCATGTCGAACAGGACCTTCGTGATGAAACGCGCGTAGAGCAGGTGCAGGATCGCGTGCTCGACGCCGCCGATGTATGAGTCCACCGGCGCCCAGCGCGACGCCTGGGCGGGGTCGAACGCCACGGTGTCGCTGTTCGGCGAGAGGAAGCGCAGGAAGTACCACGAGCTGTCGACGAACGTGTCCATCGTGTCGGGGTCGCGCAGCATGGGGTCGCCGGTCTCCGGGTCGGTCGTGCGCACCCAGCTCTCCGCCCCGCCCAGCGGCGAGGTGCCCTTGGGCTTGAGGTCGAGTCCCTCGACGCTCGGCAGCTTCACGGGCAGCCGGTCCTCGGGCACCGGCACGATGCGGCCGTCGTCGCCGTGCAGCATCGGGATCGGCGTTCCCCAGAAGCGCTGTCGCGAGATCAGCCAGTCGCGCAGACGGTAGTTCTTCGCCGCACGGCCCGTGCCCGACGCCTCCAGCTGCTCGATCGCGCGGGCGATCGCGTTGCGCTTGGACAGCCCGTTCAGCGGACCCGAGTTGATCATGCGACCGTCGCCCGTGAGCGCGACACCGGTCGATGCGGGGTGCTGCTCGTCGAGGGCGGCGCCCGTGTCGATCGGGACGCCCTCCTCGTCGACCTCGATCACCGGCATGGCCCCCGTGATCGGCGCGGTCGTGTCGACCACGACCTTGACCGGCAGGTCGAAGGCGCGGGCGAAGTCGAGGTCGCGCTGGTCGTGCGCGGGAACCGCCATCACGGCGCCGTGGCCGTAGTCGGCCAGCACGTAGTCGGCGGCCCACACCGGCAGCTTCTCGCCGTTCACGGGGTTGATCGCGTAGCGCTCCAGGAACACGCCCGTCTTGGGGCGATCCGTGGACTGCCGATCGATGTCGGACTCCTTCTGCACCTGCTCCAGATAGTCCTGGAACCGCTGGCGCACCTCGACGGGAGCCTCGGCGGCCAGTTCAGCGGCGAGATCGGAGTCGGGCGCCACCACGAAGAACGTCGCACCGTGCAGGGTGTCAGGGCGCGTGGAGAACACCGTCACCGGCTCGTCACGGCCCTCGATGCGGAAGTCCACGTCGGCGCCGACCGAGCGGCCGATCCAGTTGCGCTGCATCTGCAGCACCTTGTGCGGCCAGAAACCCTCGAGCTGATTCAGGTCGTCGAGCAGCCGATCCGCGTAGTCGGTGATGCGGAAATACCACTGGGTGAGCTTCTTCTTCACGACCTCGTAGCCGCAGCGCTCGCAGCGACCGTCGACGACCTGCTCGTTCGCCAGCACCGTCTGGTCGTTCGGGCACCAGTTGACCGGGCTCTTCTTGCGGTACGCCAGGCCGCGCTCGTACATCTTCAGGAACAGCCACTGGTTCCAGCGGTAGTACTCCGGGTCGGACGTGTGCAGGACGCGGCTCCAGTCGAACGAGACGCCGTACTGCTCGAAGCCGACCTTCTGCTGCGCGATGTTCTGATAGGTCCACTCGCGCGGGTCCGCGCCCTGGCGGATCGCCGCGTTCTCGGCGGGCAGGCCGAACGAGTCCCAGCCGATCGGGTTGAGCACGTTGTGCCCGCGGTGACGCCAGAACCGCGCCACGATGTCGGAGTAGAGGTAGTTCTCCGCGTGCCCCATGTGCAGGTCGCCCGAGGGGTACGGGAACATCGCCAGGACGTAGCGCCGCGGGCGGGTGTCGCCGTCGCCGCCGGTGAGGAACGTCTCGTGCTCCGCCCAGTACTTCTGCCACTTGGCCTGGATGGCGTGCGCCGAGGGCATCTCCTCGTCGACGGGAGCGGTGGACAGGTTCTCGGACAACGAACGCACGACCAATCTGAGGGGAATTGCGGGATCAGTTCAGGATATCGGAACCCCACGGCCAGGGCGGCTCCGCGCCCAGCGCCGCGAGCGGAGCCCTCGCCTTGGTCGCGACCTCGGCGACCTCGGCCGCCGGCACCGAGCCCCACGTGATCCCGCCGCCCGCTCCGACCACGGCCTCGTCCCCCGCGATCACGATGCTGCGGATCACCATCGCGAGGTCGGCCGCGCCGTCCACGCCCACGTAGCCGAAGCAGCCGGCGTACACCCCCCGGGGGCCGCTCTCCAGCTCGTGCAGCCGCGTCATCGCCGACAGCTTCGGCGCCCCGGTCATGCTGCCGGCGGGGAACGCGGCCGCGAGCAGCGCGCCGAGCGTGACGCCGTCCGCCAGGGTGCCGCTCACCGTGCTCACGAGCTGGTGCACGGCCGGGTAGCTCTCCACGACCCACAGCCCGTCGACGCGGATCGTGCCGGGCACGCACACGCGCGACAGGTCGTTGCGCATGAGATCGACGATCATCACGTTCTCCGCGCGCTCCTTCGGGTCGCCGGCGAGCTCGGCGGCGAGCGCGGCATCCGTGTCGGGGTCGGTGCTGCGCGGCCGGGTGCCCTTGATCGGCCGGGTGCGCACGACTCCGCCCGCCGCGTGGAGGAACTGCTCCGGACTGGCGCTCAGCAGCGCGCGCCCGCCGATGCGCACGAAGCCCCCGTGGTGCGCGGGGGTCGCCGCCCGCAGCCGCCGGTACACCTCGACCGGGTCGTGCGTCCCCGGCACGGTGAAGCGCGTGGTGAGGCAGAGCTGATACGCGACGCCCGCGCGGATCAGGGCGCGGCACCGCTCGATGAGCTCGGCGTACTCCGCGGGGGCGTGCCGGGCCACGGTGGTCCCCGGTGTCGGATCCGGCCGCGCGGGAGTGGGGTCGACCGCCGCGACGAGGAGCTCGTCCGCCCAGGGGTCGGCGTCCGGCCCGGCGGGGTCGAGCGCCCACAGGCGATGGCGCGCATGGTCCCAGGCGATCGCGTGGGTCACCCGCATCCAGCCGTCGGGCACCGGGTCGTCCGCGGACACCGGGGCACCGGCGGCCGCGGCACCGCCCTCGTACGTGCACCAGCCGACCCATCCGCCGAGGAACGGGGGGAGCCCGGGCTCGGAGACGCGGCCGTCCAGCCGCACATCGTCGGGTCTCGGCGACGGCACGCCGACCCCCAGCAGACTCCACCCCTCCGCGGCTCCGTCCCCCGCGTCCAGCCAGAACACGTCACCCGCCCTGGCGGCGAGCACGCGGAACAGCCGCTCGGGGTCCGCCCAGGTCGGCAGGGGTCGGGGGCTCAGGTGCGCGCGCACCTTCCCAGCCTAGGTGCGGCGACGCCCGATATTCTCAGGGGGTGGACGACCTCCTGCTCTGGCTCCTCGACACCGTGCAGTCGATCGATCCGGTCACGCGCACACTGGTCGCCGGACTCGCGGTCATGCTGGAGACGAGCATCCTGATCGGGCTCATCGTCCCCGGCGACACGATCGTGATCATCGCCTCCATGGGGATCGCGACCCCCTGGGAGGGTGTGGCGATGGGCGTGACCGTCGTGGTCGGCGCCCTGATCGGCGAGAGCATCGGCTTCGGGCTCGGCCGGTGGCTCGGTCCCCACATCCGCTCGTCGTGGCTGGGGCGCCGCATCGGCGAGCAGAACTGGGTGCGCGCAGAGAACTACCTGGCCCGCCGCGGCGGCATCGCCATCTTCCTCTCCCGCTTCCTTCCGGTGCTGCACTCCCTGGTGCCGCTGACCGTCGGGATGAGCGAATACCCGTACCGCCGCTTCCTGGCGTGGACGACGCCCGCCTGCATCATCTGGGCCACGGCCTACGTGAGCGTGACCTCGCTCGCGGCGGGAAGCTTCCGCGACCTCGTCGACCGGGTGCACTACGCGAGCTACATCTTCGTCGGCGCCATCGCGCTCTTCCTGCTCCTGGCGTATCTGGGCAAGAAGCTGCTGCAGCGGCTGGAGGCGCGGCATCTGGAGGCGCCGGAGGCGGGCACGGACGCCGACGTGAAAGACTGAGGCAATGGCTTCCCCACCCCCGGCGCCCAGGATCCACTGGTTCGCACGGCTCGAGCACCGCCTCCACGTGTGGCGCGAGGGGCGAGCGCGCCGACGCGGCCGCAGCGCCACGATCCTCCCGTTCCCCGGCTACGGGGGTCCCGGGTGGGTGCGCGTGCTGGGGCGGGTGCTCATCGTGCCGCCGCAGCGTAGCAACCGGGACGGCGAGCCGGCGAGCATCCGCGGCTGGCGCAGCTTCGTCGGCATCCCGGTCGGGTTCGCGTCGGTCAGCGTGCACGTGGGCGACAGCACGCACCAGGTCGTCGCCGACCGCGGTGGTGTGATCGACGCCGTGATCCGCGCCGACCTGGAGCCCGGGTGGCAGACCTTCACGGTCACGGTCGAGGGGCAGGAGCCGATCGAGGCGCGGGCGTTCATCGTCGCGGCGGACACCCGGTTCGGGGTCGTGTCCGATGTGGACGACACGGTGATGGTCACGGCGCTCCCGCGCCCGTTCATCGCCTTCTGGAACTCCTTCGTCGTGGATGAGCACGCCCGCATCCCGGTCCCGGGCATGGCGGTGCTGCTGGACCAGCTCCTGCGCCAGCACCCCGGCGCGCCCATGGTGTACCTGTCCACGGGCGCCTGGAACGTCGCACCCACGCTCTCCCGGTTCCTCGGGCGGCACCTGTTCCCCGCAGGGTCGCTGCTGCTGACCGACTGGGGCCCGACGCACGACCGCTGGTTCCGCAGCGGCCGCGAGCACAAGCTCACGAACCTGCGCCGCCTGGCCACCGAGTTCCCCGAGGTGAAGTGGCTGCTGATCGGCGACGACGGCCAGCACGACGAGGCCATCTACACGCAGTTCCAGGAAGAGCACCCCGACTCCGTGGCCGGTGTGGCCATCCGGCGCCTCCTTCCCGCCGAGGCCGTGCTCGCCGGTGGGCGCGCCGAGATGGAGTCGCACGAGGCGGACGCCGCCCCCTGGGTCAGCGCCGAAGACGGTGCCGGTCTGCGCGACCAGCTCGGCGACGTGGGCATCCTGCATTGACATGGCCCTGACGCGCGAGGAGTGGCTCCCGCGGGAGCAGGCGCATCGGGAGCGTGCCGACGCGCTGACCGCCGACCACCGTGCCCGCCTGTCCCGCGGCGAGAAGCACCCGGTGTGGGACTTCCTCCACACCTATTACGCCTACAAGCCCGCGCAGCTGCGGCGCTGGCACCCCGGTGCGGGGGTCGAGCTGCGTGACGCCGCCGAGCGTGCCGGGTGGCGCTGGTACTCCCCCGGCGCGACCCCCGACGCGGTGGTTCCCGATGCCGACCGGTACGCGGCCGAGAAGCCCGAGCTGGCCGCGCTGGTCGAGCGCATGCTGCGTCGCACGGCCTCGCGGCCCGGGCAGTTCGGCTGCTTCGGACTCCACGAGTGGGCGATGGTGTATCGCGCGGACGAGCACCGTCACCCCGTGCCGCTGCGCCTCGGGAAGGACGGCACCGATGCGGTCGTGGAGTCGCACGACCTGCGGTGCACCCACTTCGACGCGTTCCGGTTCTTCACCCCGGAGGCCGTGCCACGCAACCGGACGACGCTCAGCAGGGACGGGCAGCCCCAGGTCGAGCAGCCGGGGTGCCTGCACGCCGGCATGGACCTGTACCGCTGGGCCATGAAGCTCGGGCCGCTCGTGCCCGGCGAGCTGCTGCTCGACACCTATGAGCTGGCGAGGGACATCCGCCTGCTGGACATGCAGGCCGCTCCCTACGACCTGGCCGCCTGGGACGTGGAGCCCGTGCGCATCGAGACGCCGGAGGGCAAGGCCGAGTACGTGCGACGACAGCGCGGCTTCGCGGAGCGGGGGGCGGTGCTGCGCGCAGCTCTGCTCCGCGCCTGGCTCGGCTCGGACGCACGCGCCGTCGCCTGAGCCGTCGCTTCCGCCTCAGCCCGCCGGGGTGCAGGTGTCGCAGACTCCCCAGGTCGCGGTGGATCCCGCGAGCTGCATCCGCAGGGCCAGTACTCGCGTCGCGGCGTCCGCCAGCCGTTCCGCGGGCAGGGTGCCCGCGTCGACCGCCGCCGCGATGCCCGCGGCCATGCGTCCGGCGGTCTGCGCGTCGGAGCCGGCGACCATGAGCACCAGGTCGTTGCCCGCCGCGACCGCCGCCACCCCGTTCGCCACCGGATCGGCGTAGGCGGGGTCGCCCGACGACAGCAGCATCCCGAGGTCGTCCGTCACCGAGACACCGTCGAAGCCGAGCTCGTCGCGGGCGAGCGTGTGCCACGTCGCGGACAGGGAGGCGGGCAGCGGGTCGACGGCGGTGTAGGCGAGATGCCCGTACATGAGGAGGGAGGCTCCCGCGTCGATGCCCGCGGCGAAGGGCACCGCGTCCGTCGTCTTCCACTCCTCCAGGCTCCGTCCGGTGGTCGGGATCGCGTGGTGCGAGTCGCCCGGAGCCGCACCGTGGCCGGGGAAGTGCTTGAGTGCGGAGGCGACGAACGGCTGCTGCGCCGAGGTGGCCGCCGCGACGCGCTCGGCCGCCCCGGACGGGTCGGTGCCGAGGGCCCGCCCGAAGATGAACGAGCCTCTGTCGGCGGTGACGTCTGCCACCGTGCCGAAGTTCACCGTGATGCCCGCACGGGCCACCAGTGCACCGCGGGCGGCGAACGCGGCCGACGTGTCGGCGACCGGGCGGTCCTTGAGGGTCGTCGAGGCGGGGAACACGTCCCCGTCGAGCCGGGAGACCAGGCCGCCCTCCTGGTCCACCGCGATCAGCGGAGGCAGCGTCGGGTCCACCGCGAGAGCATCCGTGAGCGCGTGCAGCTCGGCGTCGGTGCCGGGGATGTTCGCCCCCATCAGGATGAACCCGCCGAACCCGGCCTGCATGTAGGCGGCCAGCGCGGCCGGGTCGGTGCCGCCGATGTGTCCCATCACGATGGAGGCCGCCTGCTGCGCCACGGGCAGGTCGGCGACCGCGGCGGCGGCGCGTTCGCGGAGATACGCGGTGTCGGCGGCGTCCACCGTGGCGTCGGCGCTCCCGGCATCGTCGGTGGGCGCGGGAGTCTCCCCCGCGGTGGCAGCGGCAGCGGCAGGCGCGGGAGCGACGGTCGATGTCGCAGCGGGCAGCGGCGACGCGGCG
>NZ_SSDQ01000148.1:0-58590 GCF_004794315.1 Microbacterium sp. PF5
ACCTTGCGCACGAGTGACACCGTCATGACGACGGCGACCACCCAGGGCCCTGCCACGATGATCGGGTCGAGCCAGGTGTGCCGGACGTCGACCCGCCCGCGTCCGAACCGCGAGGTGAGCGGACGGTGTCGCGGCTCTGCGAGGACCCCGGTCTGCGTGATCGGGTTGTCGGGGCGCGGAGTGGCCAGCGAGCGCACGTGGGCTCCGACGGCTTCGATGCGGTCGCCGACCACGAGCAGTAGCCACCGGGTGTTCTTCGTCTCGCTGAAGTGGTCATAGGCGAACCGGCGTACTCTCCCGGAGACGCCGTGCAGCGGTTGCGCCGTGCCGAACACCGGGGGCACCATCGCGTGCTCGATCGAGTGCTCCCGTGCCTCCCTGCCGGGCTGCGGCTCCGGGCGCGTCCAGTGCGCACCCGTGTCGCCGTAGTCCTCGAGCTGCTGCCACGTGCGGCGGTGCTCGGGGGGAAGGTCGGTGCCCCAGCCCGGGATGCGGTCGCGGAGCTCGTCCGCTGTCGGTGCCAGCGTCGGCTTGTGCGCTTCGTACGGCATGGCTCAGTCCTCTCCGATCGTGATGACGGGTTTGATGCAGTCGTCCAGCTTGCTGGAGAACACGTGGTAGGCCTCGGCGATGTGCTCGAGCGGGAAGCGGTGCGTCAGGAGCTCGCTCGGCCGCACGTGACCATCCTGGATGTGCTCGAGCAGTCGCGGCCACTGCCGCAGGACCGGTGCCTGATTGCCGCGGATCGTGAGGCCCTTGTTCATCGCGTCGCCGAGGCGCACAGCGGACACCAGCGGACCGTACGCGCCGATCAGCGACACCGTGCCGCCCTTGCGCACGGAGTCGATCGCCCAGTTCACGGCGACGGGGGAGCCGCCCTGGAGCTTGAGCTTGGCCGCCGTCACGTGCTGGAGGAGGTTGCCGTCCGCCTCCGCACCGACGGCGTCGATCGCCACATCTGCACCCAGGTATCCGGTCGCCTTCTTCATGGCGAGCACGGGGTCGCCGACCTCGCCGATGTGCATCGTCTCGGCGAACGCGAATTCCCTGGCCTTGTCGAGCCGGTAATCCAGGTGGTCGAGGACGATCACCCGGCCTGCGCCGAGGAACCAGGCCGAGCGGGCGGCGGCCAGACCCACGGGTCCGGCACCGAAGACCGCGACGGTGTCGCCCTCCGCGATGTCGCCGAGCTGCGCGCCGAAGTACCCGGTGGAGAACGCGTCGGTGAGCAGTAGCGCATCCTCCGACGAGAGCCAGTCCGGCACGACGGAGGGTCCCACGTCGGCGAAGGGCACGCGCACGAACTCCGCCTGCCCGCCGTCATAGCCACCCGTCGTGTGGGAGTAGCCGTAGATGCCGCCCACGGCCGTGGCATTGGGGTTCACGTTGTGGCAGTTCGAGAAGAGGCCGCGGGTGCAGAAGTAGCAGGAGCCGCACGCGATGTTGAACGGCACCATCACCCGGTCTCCGACCGAGAGGCTCTGCACTGAGGATCCGACCTCGTGTACGACGCCCACGATCTCGTGGCCGAACGTGTGCCCGATCCGGGTGTCCGGCATCATGCCGTGGTACAGGTGCAGATCCGACCCGCAGATCGCGGCGTGCGTCACCCGAACGATCGCGTCGTTGGGGTGCTCGATCCGCGGTTCCGGTTTCTCAGCGACCTGGACCTTGTACGGTCCGCGGTACGTCATGGCGCGCATTGTTCTCTCCTCAGCAGTGCTCGGTCAGGCGCGGGCGGTGGGTCGGTCGTCGTGCCGCACACGCGGCTCGCGACTCACGAAGATCCCGAGCAGAACCATGCCGACAGCGAGGCCGAGGTGCAGCCAGTTGTCCGCGTTGTTGACGGGCAGGAAGTTGAGCTGGTCGTTGCCGACCGCGATGAGGCCGTACAGCCAGACGACGAGGTAGGCGAGGCCGCCGATGATCAGGTACATGCGGGAGCCGCGTGCGGACGCGGCGAAGGCGATGCCGGCGACGGCGAAGGCCAGATGCACGAGGTTGTGCAGCACGGAGACCTGGAAGATTCCCAGCAGGAGTGCCTCGGATGCTGCTCCGGCGCCATGCAGATGCTCGGCGGAGTGGGTGACCCCGGGGAGGAAGCCGGCGATCCCCACGAGGAGGAAGACGATCCCGACGATGAGAGCCGTCTTCTGAACAGGTGTGCCGGCGTAGCGGGTGGTGCGGGTCGTGTCAGTCATGTTCCCCTCCGAGGTGCGATGCGGTGGCCCGAAGGTAAGACCGCCGGGTGCGCAGCGAGAGCCCGTTGACGGCGGGAGCCAGCCGGAGTAGCTTCACGCGCCCGGGCACGGCAGCCTTTCTCCGAGTGTTGTCAATCCCCGTGCTCCGCCGGTACCTGCTCCGTAACGTCGAGCCATGTCCGAAACGACGTCGGCGCAGACGTGCACTCCCGCGATCGAGGCCGAGCGTGACCCCGCCGCCGGCCTTCGCCGCATCACCCGTCTCGCCCAACTCGCCGCGGTGGTGCGCGCCTACCGCGGCCTGCACGTACGGTACTCCGACGGGCCGGAGGACGACCGGCGCCGTTCCAGCCTCGACTCGGAGAGCGGACTGGAGCTCCCGGGCCTGTCCGTGAATCCTCTCGACGCAGAGCGCTGGTGGACCAGGCCGCTGGAGGACTGGCTCGCGCGGCAGCTGTGTCAGTATCAGCACCTCGCGGAGAAAGACCCGACACGCATCGCCTGGATCCTGCGCGGGGAGATCTGCGGGCGCGGTCCGGATTGCGAACCGCTGCTGCGCGACGTCGAGCCGATCGCGGTCCTTGACGCGTCCGTGCTCGTCGAGGCGCGGGATCGGTACGAGCGGAACTTCGACGCGGGGCGCGGCCCCGCGGACGACGCGGGAGGCGATTCATGAGCGAGCGGAGCGGCTGGTCAGAGGTCGCGCCCGGGTTCTTCCGCCTATCCGTGGCCGACGTGAACTGCTATCTGATGCAGTCCGCCGACGGCATCACGCTCTTCGATGCCGGATTGCCGCGCACCGGGAAGGTGCTGTCGGAACTGCTCGGGCATCTCGGGGCCCGGCGGAGCGACATCGACGCGGTCGTGCTCACCCACGGCCACTTCGACCACGTCGGCACTGCTCGGGCGCTGCAGGACGACGGCGTGACCGTGGTGGTGCACCCGGGCGATGCGGCACTCGCCCGGCACCCGTACCGCTATCGCCCCGCGACACCACGTCTCCTCTACGTGCTCGGGCACCCCCGGGGCATCCCCGTGATCACTCGCATGGCGGCCGCCGGCGCGCTGACCGTGCGCGGCGTCGAGGCGCAGCCGCAGGTGACGCATGGGCACCCGGTCGACGTGCCCGGTGCTCCGGTCGCGCTGTGGACGCCGGGTCACACCGACGGGCACTGCGCCTACCTGTTCGAGTCGCAGGGCGTGCTGATCGCCGGCGACGCCCTGGTGACCCTCGATCCCTACACGGGAGAGGAGGGTCCGCAGATCGTCGCGAACGCGGCCACCGCCGATCCTGAGGCAGCCATCGACTCCCTCGAGACGCTGGCGGCGACCGGAGCCAGGGTGGTGCTGACCGGCCACGGAGCGCCGGTGCTCGACGGAGTCGGATCCGCGGCGGCTGCGGCTCGTCGCCGCGGGCCACACTGACCGCCGGCCTCGACCTCGCAGCCTCGCCGGAGGTCGGCGCCCTCCCCGCGGCCGTGCGGGGGTGAACGCGGTGGGCGGCTACCGGCTCGCACGCGGTCTACCCGCCGGTGTCGGTGGTCAGCGCCGCGCGGAGCCCGCGGCGCGCTTGACCTCGTCGTACGCCGCGAGTGCCGCCTTGCGCGTCTCGCCCAGGTCGACGATCGGCGTGGTCGGGGCATCGGCGGCCCACCGCGTGACATATTCTCCGTCCCCGTCGAACTTCTTCGCCTGCAGCTCCGGGTTGAACACACGGAAGTACGGGGCCGCGTCCGCCCCGGACCCCGCGACCCACTGCCAGTTGAAGGCGTTGTTGGCCCCGTCTGCGTCGACCAGCGTGTCCCAGAACCACTCCTCGCCGAGCCGCCAGTCGATCAGGAGGTTCTTGATGAGGAAGGACGCGGTCACCATCCGCACCCGGTTGTGCATGTACCCGGTGTGCCACAGCTCGCGCATCCCCGCGTCGACGAGGGGGATCCCGGTCTCGCCGTGCTGCCAGGCATCCAGCTGCCGCGGGTCGAGTCCCGGCCAGGGGAACGCATCGAACTCGGGCCGGAGGTTCTTCGTGGCCAGGTCGGGGAAGTGGTAGAGCGTGTGCCAGGCGAACTCGCGCCAGCCGAGCTCGGACAGGAACCGTGCCGAGCCCTCGACCCGGGTCGCCTCGGCCCACACGGTGAACGGGCTCAGCTCGCCCCAGCGCAGCCGGGGGGAGAGCAGGGAGGTCGCACCGGCGGCCGGCGCGTCCCTGGCCGCGTCGTACGCCGGGAGATCGTGGTCGAGGAAGTGTCGCAGCCGCCGTCGTGCTGCCGGCTCGCCCGGCTCCCAGGTGTCGCGGAGACCGCCCGCCCAATCCGGTGTCGTGGGCAGCAGCTCCCAATCACCCGGGGCATCGGAGCGCGGCGGTCGCGCCACCCCGTCGAGTTCGCGCGGCTCCGGCAGGGGAGCACGGGGCGCGGGCAGTGCGCGGCAGGCGCGCCAGAACGGGGTGAAGACGGAGTAGTGCGTGCCGCTGCCCGTGGTGACGGTCCACGGCTCGTGCAGCAGGGAGCCCGCGAACGACTCCACCGTCAGGCCCTGATCGCGCAGCGAGCTCTTCAGCGCCGCGTCGATCTCCCGCTCCGGTCGCCCGTATCGACGGTTCCAGTAGACGGCGCCCGCCCCGCTCTCCGCGACGACCTCGCGCACCACGCGCTCGGCCGGGCCGCGCCGCAACACGAGCCGGGCGCCCTTCTCGCGCAGCCGCTCGTCGAGGGAGACCAGCGAGTGATGCAGCCACCACTTCGCCGCACCTCCGAGCGGGCGGATCCCCGGCGACTCCTCGTCGAGCACGAACAGCGCGATCACGGGCGCGTCCCGATCCATCGCGGCACGCAGCGCCGGGTGGTCGGCGAGGCGGAGGTCGTCGCGGAACCAGACGATCGAGGGGGAGGTCATCGCGTCGCCCACAGAGCCCAGGCGATCAGGGCCGGTTGCAGGAAGAGACGGCCGAACCGACGCGCGTCCGTGTCGAGCCCCGGAGTGGAGCGTCCGGTGCGCCACTGATGCCAGTTGCCGGGGAAGACCGCGGCGAAGAACCCCGCCGTCGCCCAGCCGATCCGGCGGCGCTCCCGCGGCAGCGCGATCAGCCCCGCGGCGAGCGCGACCTCGACGGCGCCCGACGCGATCACGATGGCATCCTTGTCCATCCGCGTCGCCTCGGT
The DNA here is from genome assembly GCF_004794315.1 of Microbacterium sp. PF5. Classification (NCBI taxonomy): domain Bacteria; kingdom Bacillati; phylum Actinomycetota; class Actinomycetes; order Micrococcales; family Microbacteriaceae; genus Microbacterium; species Microbacterium sp. PF5. The sequence continues at coordinate 5,363 of NZ_SSDQ01000148.1, forward strand.
CGCCCAGTCGGGCACCACCACCCGGAAGCCGCGCGTCTGCGTGAAGTGCAGCACGCCGACGGCGCCGAGGGCGAGAGCGAGGATCCAGCGGGCGATCGTCCGGGTCATGGGGCCACGCTACCGTCCGGTCCGGCGGTTGCGGCGCCCCGTCGTTCGCGAAGCCGTCCTCGTGTGTCCTGACACACTGAGGTGGTGACCGTCTTCCGCATCGTCGTGCTGTTCGTCCTCGCCGCCGTCGCCGAGATCGGCGGTGCCTGGCTCATCTGGCAGGCCGTCAAGGAGGACCGCGGTTGGCTCTTCGCGGTCCTGGGGGTCATGGCGCTGGGGGCGTACGGCTTCGTCGCGGCGCTCCAGCCCGACGCGAACTTCGGCAGGGTGCTCGCCGCGTACGGCGGGATCTTCATCGCCGGATCCCTCGCCTGGGGCATCATCGTCGACGGTTTCCGTCCCACGGTCTGGGACTGGGTCGGGTCGGCGGTCGCGCTCGTGGGCGCGGCGATCATCATCCTCGCCCCGGCGGCCGCGTCCTCCTCGGCCGAGCCGGTGGCCTGACGGTCGGCGGCCCCCGGCCATACGAGTAGCCTAGATCCAGACCCAGATGGAGTGATCAGTGCCTGAAAACGCCCAGCCGACCGACGGCTTCGCCCTGTTCTCTGACCGAAACGTCGTCGCGATGCGCGTCAACGGCGAGCTCAAGGACCTCGCCACGACCCTGACCGGCACCGAGCAGGTCGAGCCGGTCACGATCGACAGCCCCGACGGCCTGAACATCCTGCGCCACTCGGCCGCGCACGTGCTCGCGCAGGCCGTGCAGCGCATCAACCCGCAGGCGAACCTCGGCATCGGCCCGCCCATCACCGACGGGTTCTACTACGACTTCGGCGTCGACACCCCGTTCACGCCGGAGGACATCAAGGCCATCACGAAGGAGATGCAGCGCATCGTCCGCGAGGGCCAGCGCTTCGTGCGTCGTGTCGTGACCGATGACGAGGCGCGCGCGGAGCTCGCCGACGAGCCGTTCAAGCTCGAGCTGATCGGGCTCAAGGGCGGCAAGGAGGCGGCCGAGGGCGCGTCGGTCGAGGTGGGCGAGGGCGAGCTCACGATCTACGACAACACGACCCGCGACGGCGAGGTCGTCTGGAAGGACCTCTGCCGCGGGCCGCATCTGCCCAACACGCGCATGATCGGCAACGGCTGGGACCTCACGCGCATCGCCGCCGCGTACTGGCGCGGCAGCGAGAAGAACCCGCAGCTGCAGCGCATCTACGGCACCGCCTGGCCCACGAAGGACGAGCTGCGCGCGTACCAGCACCGGCTGGAGGAGGCCGCCAAGCGCGACCACCGGCGACTCGGCAAGGAGCTCGACCTGTTCTCCTTCCCCGAGGAGATCGGGTCGGGCCTGAGCGTCTGGCATCCGCGCGGCGGCGTGGTGCGCGGCGAGATGGAGCAGCACGCGCGCAAGCGGCACATCGAGGGCGGCTACACCTACGTGTACACGCCGCACATCTCCAAGGAAGACCTCTTCCTCACCTCGAACCACCTCGTCACCTACAAGGACGGCATGTTCCCGCCCATCGTCATGGACGAGGAGCGCGACGAGAACGGCGAGATCACCAAGCAGGGCCAGGACTACTACCTGAAGCCCATGAACTGCCCGATGCACATCCTCATCTACAAGGAGCGCGCGCGCAGCTATCGCGACCTCCCGCTGCGGTTCGCGGAGAACGGCACGGTCTACCGCAACGAACTCTCCGGGGCCCTGCACGGCCTCACGCGGGTGCGCGGCTTCACGCAGGACGACTCGCACCTGTTCGTCACACCCGAGCAGCTGGAGGAGGAGGTCGGCAAGGTCCTCGAGTTCATCCTCTCGATGCTCCGCGACTTCGGCCTCACCGACTTCGAGCTCGAGCTGTCGATGAAGGACGACGAGAAGTCGAAGTGGATCGGTTCGGACGAGTTCTGGGAGTCGTCCACCGACGCCCTGCGCCGCGTGGCCGTGGCCTCCGGTCTCAAGCTCACCGAGGTGCCGGGCGAGGCGGCGTTCTACGGGCCCAAGATCGACCTGAAGACGCGCGATGCGATCGGCCGCACGTGGCAGCTGTCCACGGTGCAGGTCGACCCCAACCTGCCCGAGCGCTTCGACCTCGAGTTCATGGACAAGGACGGCCAGAAGAAGCGTCCGATCATGATCCACCGGGCGCTGTTCGGCTCGATCGAGCGGTTCTTCGCGATCCTCCTCGAGCACTATGCGGGCGACTTCCCGGTGTGGCTCTCGCCGGTACAGGTCGTGGGGATCCCGGTCGCGGACGACTTCGCCGACTATCTGGGTGAGGTGATCGACACGCTCCGCTCCCGCGGTGTGCGTGCCGAGCTCGACACCTCCGACGACCGCATGCAGAAGAAGATCCGCACGCACACGACCGGCAAGGTCCCGCTGCTGCTGATCGCCGGGGAGCAGGACCGGGCCGCCGGCACCGTCTCCTTCCGCTACCGCGACGGCTCGCAGGAGAACGGCGTGCCGATCGCGCAGGCGGTCGACCGCATCCGCGCTGCCATCGACAGCCACGCCCTGGTGCAGACGGCCGGGGACCTGGCATGACCGAGGGGGAGCAGTCGCTGGAGGATGCAGGTCGCCTCGCCGGCGTGCCCGACGAGTTCCAGCGGCTGTGGACCCCCCACCGGATGGCCTACATCCAGGCGGGACCGGAGCCCCTGCGCGAGGAGTGCCCGTTCTGCGAGGCGCCGAAGTACCCCGACGCCGAGCGGCTCATCGTGGCACGGGGCACGACCGCGTACGTGCTGCTGAACCTGTTCCCGTACAACTCGGGGCACCTGCTGGTGTGCCCGTACCGTCACATCGCGACGTACGACCAGGCGAGTCCGGAAGAGGTGGCCGAGATCGGCGCGCTCACCCAGACGGCCATGCGGGTGCTGCGCGAGGTCTCCGGATGCGACGGCTTCAACCTGGGAATGAACCAGGGGGCGGTGGCGGGAGCCGGCGTGGACGCGCATCTGCACCAGCACGTGGTACCGCGGTGGCGCTCCGACGCGAACTTCTTCCCGATCATCGCGAAGACGAAGGCGCTCCCGCAGCTCCTCGGCGAAGTGCGGGAGGCCGTCGCCCACGCGTGGCCGGAGTAACCGTCAGCGCACCTGCCGTGCGGTGAACTGCATGCGCGGGTGCGCGTAGAACTCCTGCGCCTCGATGAGCTGCAGCTCGCGCTCGCCCGAGTCGAGCGTCGCCTGCAGCAGGTCGTACACGCTGGAGGCGGTGCGCTCGAGCGCGGTCTTGGCGCTGCCGGTCTCGACGTAGTGCGCCGTGAACAGGGCGGCGGTCACGTCACCGGAGCCGTTCGCCTTCATGGGGAGGTGCGGCGTCTGGACGAGCCAGGCACCGTCGCCGTCGACCGCGAGCATCTCGATGGTCCCCTCCTCGCGGTCGGGCCGCTCGACGCTCGTCACGAGCACCGTGCGGGGGCCCATGGCGCGGGCGAGGTCGACCGAGGCGAGCGTGGACTCGAGCGTGTCGGGTTCGGTCTCGGTGAGGAACCCGAGCTCGAACTGGTTGGGGGTGATGATGTCCGCCACCGGGACGACGCGCTCGCGCAGCAGGATCGGGATCGCGGGGGCGACGAAGCAGCCCGACTTCGCGTTGCCCATGACCGGGTCGCACGCGTAGACCGCGTCGGGGTTGGCGGCCTTGACGCGCGCGACCGCATCGATGATCACGTCACCGATGCCCTCGCCTCCCTGGTAGCCGCTCAGGACGGCGTCGATCTGCCCGAACACTCCGCGGTCCTCGATGCCGGTGATGACCTCGCGCACGTCGGCGGGGTCGATCAGCGGTCCGCGCCAGGCGCCGTAGCCGGTGTGGTTGGAGAAGTTCACGGTGTAGACGGGCAGCACTTCGACGCCGATGCGCTGCAGCGGGAACACCGCGGCGGAGTTGCCCACGTGCCCGTATGCCACGGCGGACTGGATGGAGAGGATCTTCATGAACGAGCGCTTTCGGTCAGGGCGGGCCGGTGCCCGCGACGGGTGGTCATCGCGCGGCCGCGACGAGGTCGGCGACGAGCGTGTCGGCTTCCGCGTCGGTGAGGTCGTGGACGGTGAGACGGAGGTGGTGGGACGGATCGGCGCGGTCGTCGAGGGAGAACTCGTCACCCGTGCGGGCGAGCCACCCCCGCCGCATCAGGTGCTCGGCGACCTCGCGCGCGGGCCGGGGGAGTCGCACCCAGAGGCTCAGCCCGTCTGGCGCGGCGACGTCGATGCCGTGCGCGCGCAGGCGTGCCGCGAACGCGGCGTTGCGCTCCGCGTAGTGCGCACCGGCGGTCGCGACGGTCGTCATCGCATCCTCGTCGGTCAGCTGTGCCAGGGTGAGGCGCTGCAGCAGGTGGCTCACCCAGGTGGTGCCGGGGCTGAGTCGCATCGCGAGACGTTCTGCGGTGTCGGGGTCGGTCGCCGCGATCGCGAGGCACATGTCGGGTCCGAGGAACTTCGACACCGAGCGCACGAGGGCGAAGCGCCGATGGTCCTCGCTGATCAAGGACTCGTACGGGCGCTGCGACAGCAGCGAGAAGTGGTCGTCCTCGATGATCAGGACGTACGGGTGATCGGCGAGGACACCGCGCAGCTCGGCGGCGCGCTGGGCCGTGAGACCCACGCCGGTGGGGTTCTGCGCCCGCGGTGTGCAGATCACGGCCCGCACGCCGGCGTCGAGAGCCGCCCGTAGTCCGTCGACCGTCATGCCCTGGTCGTCGACGGGGACCGGGACGGCCCGATAGCCGCCGAGCCGCACCGTGTGGATGCTGGCAAGGAAGCACGGATCCTCGAGCGCCACGGCGTCATCGCGCATGAGCGCTTGGGCGAGCAGGCGCTCCACCGCATCGACCGCTCCGCTCGTCACGGTGATCCGGAAGTCCGCGTCCGGGAGGTCGGCCGCCATCCACCGGCGCGCCCACTCCTCCAGCCCCGGGTCGATCACGGGTTCGCCGTAGAGCACGGGACGGCTCGCGATCGTCATCAGCGCGGCCGACGGGTCGGGGATGCGTGCGGGGTCGGGGTTGCCGGTGCCGATGTCGCGGAGCACGGTGTCGGCCGCGTAGCCCTCCTGTGCCACGGCCTCGATCCCCGCGACCGTGGTGCCGGCGCGTCCGCGCGACAGGACGAGTCCCGCCTGGGCGAGCTGGCGGTACGCGGCGACGGCGGTGTTGCGGTTGACGCCGAGGGTGGCGGCGAGCTCGCGCACCGGCGGGAGGAGGGCTCCGGGAAGCAGGATCCCGCGGTCGCGCAGGGCGCGCACGCTGTCGGCGATCTCCGCCGCGGTGCTGCCTGTGATCCGGTCGCTCATGATCCTCCTCCGCGATTCTAGGTGGGATCGGACAGTGCTACGTTTGATCTAGATCAAACCCGATTACGGATCATCCGACAGGAGCTCCCCATGTCCGAGCAGAACACCACCGGATCGTCGCGCGTCAAGCGCGGTCTCGCCGAGATGCTCAAGGGCGGCGTCATCATGGACGTCGTGACCGCCGAGCAGGCGAAGATCGCCGAGGACGCGGGCGCCGTCGCCGTCATGGCGCTCGAGCGCGTGCCGGCCGACATCCGCGCGCAGGGCGGCGTCTCGCGCATGAGCGACCCGGACATGATCGACAGCATCATCGATGCCGTGTCGATCCCGGTGATGGCGAAGGCGCGCATCGGTCACTTCGTCGAGGCGCAGGTGCTGCAGGAGCTCGGTGTCGACTACATCGACGAGTCCGAGGTGCTCTCGCCGGCCGACTACGTGAACCACATCGACAAGTTCGGCTTCACGGTGCCCTTCGTGTGCGGCGCCACGAACCTCGGCGAAGCGCTGCGACGCATCAACGAGGGGGCGGCGATGATCCGCTCGAAGGGCGAGGCCGGAACGGGCGACGTGTCCGAGGCGATGAAGCACATCCGCAAGATCCGCGGGGAGATCGCTGCGCTCACGGCTCTCCCGAAGGACGAGCTGTTCGTCGCCGCGAAGGAGCTGCAGGCGCCGTACGAGCTGGTCGCCGAGATCGCCGAGACGGGCACGCTCCCCGTCGTGCTGTTCGTGGCCGGCGGCGTCGCGACCCCCGCGGACGCCGCGATGATGATGCAGCTCGGGGCGGACGGCGTGTTCGTCGGCTCCGGCATCTTCAAGTCGGGCAACCCCGCCGAGCGCGCGAAGGCGATCGTGAAGGCCACGACGTTCTTCGACGACCCGAAGGTGATCGCCGAGGTGTCCCGCGGGCTCGGCGAGGCGATGGTCGGCATCAACGTCAGCGACCTGCCGGCGCCGCACCGGCTCGCCGAGCGTGGCTGGTAGCCCGCGGGTCGGCGTGCTCGCGCTGCAGGGCGATGTGCGCGAGCACGCCGCCCTGCTCACCCGTCTCGGCGCCCAGGTGGAGCTCGTCCGGCGCCCGGAGGAGCTGGCCGCCGTGAACGGCCTGGTGATCCCGGGTGGCGAGTCCACCGTGATCGACAAGCTGTCGCGCACGTTCGGGATGCAGGAGCCGATCCGCGACGCGATCGCCGCCGGGCTCCCGGTGCTCGGCACGTGCGCGGGGCTGATCATGCTGGCCGACACGGTCGTCGACGCGATCGAGGGCCAGCAGTCGTTCGGAGGGCTCGACGCGGTGGTCAGGCGGAACGCGTTCGGCCGTCAGGTGGAGTCGTTCGAGGCGCAGCTCGACGTGGCGGCCTTCGGTGCACCGCCGGTGTCGGCGGCGTTCATCCGCGGACCGGTCGTCGAGTCGATCGGTCCTCGTGCGACCCCGCTCGCGGCGCTACCGGACGGCCGCGTGGTGGCGGTGGAGCAGGGAGCGCTGCTGGGCCTGAGCTTCCACCCGGAGATCTCCGGCGAGACCCGCTTCCACGAGCGCTTCCTCGCCCGCGTCGAAGGCGGCCACTCCGTCGCCGCCGCCTGACCGCCGGAGGCGTCGTCACACCAGGGCGGCCAGCCACCGCAGCGCGGGACCGGCTTGCGCCCGCTGGAAGGCGCGCAAGCCGGGGAGCTGCGGAATCTCCGGCCTGCTCTGTTCGGCCCAGAGGTACGAGGCGAAGCCCGCGATGACCGGCAGCAGGTCCCTCGGAGGGGGAGCGCCGTGCTCCTCGAACACCGGGTAGGCCTGCGTGCAGGTCGGTCCGCCGCTCGCCTCGATGCTCGGCAGCACGCAGGGGAGGTCGACCCATGCGGCCCCGCGGCGCGCATGCGGCCAGTCGAGCAGGTGGGCGCGACCGTCGGCGATGAGGATGTTGTCGGCCCGGACGTCGTCGTGGACGAGGACATCTCCGCGCACGGCCCCCGCGAACTCCGCCTCCAGTTCACGCAGTCGGGGCAGCGAATCCCGGACCGACGGGGGCAGAGCGCCGCGGAGGTCGGGGGTGGCGGCGATCTCCTGCCAGCGCGTGAAACCCGGCACCATGCTCTCGTCCGCGGCCGTCAGGGTTCTCGGTGCCGGCGTGGTGCCGACGACGGCGAGGGCGTCCGCCACCGCGTGCAGGTCATCCGCTGTCCACGGGCGCCCCGGATGGCGGCCGTCGATCGCCTCGACGACCAGCACGGCACCGATGTCGTCCTGCACCGTCCCCAGCACTCTGGGCGCGACGCCCGAGGGGAGGGCCGACAGCGTGACGATCTCCTGGCGGAGCAGGCGCACCGAGTCGGCGTGCCAGTCCGCGCCCGCGGCCTTCACGAAAGCCCGACCGCCGGTCGTGATCACGGTGCCCGCGTACGTGGCGCTGAAGCCGCCGTGAGCGGGGGCGTCGGAGATGTACTCTCCGCCGATCACGTCCAGCGCCGCGGCGCGGAGGCTCTCGGGCAGGGAGGTCCACGCGGGGCGGAGGCGGTCGGCTCCTGCGGTCACACCCTGCTCCTCTCGCGCGCGATCAACGGCGGCCTCGACCGTAGCAGGCGGGCGAGTCGGGTCAGGGGAGAAGGGCGCGGATGGCGTGCACCGTGCGGTCGATGTCGTCCGCGGTCGTCGCCCACGACGACATCGAGCAGCGCAACGCGGCGCGCCCCCGCCATTCCGCTCCGGTGACGACGGCCGTGCCGTCGACCAGGATCGCGGCACCGAGCTCGCGGGTCGCCTCGTCCGTGTCGAGCCGGAACATCACCTGGGTGTAGTCGACGTCGTTGATCACCTCGATCGCGTCGAGCCCGCGCAGGCCGGAGGCCATGCGCACGGCGTTGTCGTGGAGGCGGTCGACGAGATCGGCGACCCCGGAACGCCCGAGGCTGCGCAGCGCCGCGTACGCCGGCACCCCGCGGGCGCGGCGCGACAGCTCCGGCGTCACATCCCACGGGTCGAGGCCGGAGTAGACGAGGTAGTCGCCGCCGGTGCGGAACGCCGCGATCGAATCGGCGGGATCGCGGACGATCGCCATGCCGCAGTCGTACGGCACGTTCAGCGTCTTGTGTGCGTCGGTCGCCCAGGAGTCCGCGTCCTCCATGCCCGCGGTCAGATGTCGCAGCGCGGGGGAGGCGGCCGCCCACAGACCGAAGGCGCCGTCCACGTGCACCCAGGCGCCGTGTCGGCGTGCGATCGCGATCAGCGTGCGGAAATCGTCGAACGCTCCGGTATGGACCTTTCCCGCCTGCAGGCACACGATGAGCGGGCCGGATCCGCCGTCGAGGACGCGCGCGAGCTCGGCGGGGTGCATCCTGCCCTGCGCGTCGGCATCCACCACGTCGAACTCGGCGCGACCGATCCCGAGGAACCGTGCCGCGCGGTCGATCGATCCATGACGATCGGCACCCACCACGAACCGCACCGGCGGCGCGGAGCGCAGCCCCCGTTCGGCGAGGTCCCACCCCGCCCGCGCGAGCACGGCGTTCCGTGCGGACGCGAGGCACGTGAAGTTCGCGAGCTGACCGCCCGTGACGAAGCCGACGCTGCTCGCGGACGGGAGGCCGAGCAGCTCGAGCAGCCACTGTCCTGCCACCCGCTCCATCGCGACGGTCGCCGGGGTGAGCAGGGAGGAGCCGGAGTTCTGATCCCACGCGGACACGAGCCAGTCCGCGGCGAGAGCGGCCGGATGAGTGCCGCCGATCACGAACCCGAAGAACCGTCCACCGGGGATCGCCACGAGTCCGGGCTCGGCCTTCGCCGCGATGTCCTCGACAACGGCCGCGGGGTCCTCCGCCCGCTCCGGGAGAGGCGTGCCGAACACCTGCAGCATCTCGTTGAGGCTCGCGCGCGGCCACACCGGTCGATCGTCGAGGGTGCCCAGGAACGCCTCGGCTCGACGGTGAGCGGCGTCGAGAGCACGCTCCCGGTCGCCCATGCGGTCAGTCTCCCACCGCCGCAGCGCCCCGACAAGGCACTGTGCCGCCGGGTGTTCCGCGGTGTTCCTTTAGAATGGACGACGCCCTGGACACGCGCCGGGGCCCTGACGACGAGCGGAGACTTATGTCCGGGCATTCCAAGTGGGCCACGACCAAGCACAAGAAGGCCGTCATCGACGCGCGCCGTGCCAAGTCCTGGGCCAAGCTCATCAAGAACATCGAGGTCGCGGCCAAGCTCGGCGGCGCCGACCTGCAGGGCAACCCGACCCTGTTCGACGCGGTCCTCAAGGCCAAGAAGACCTCCGTCCCGAAGGACAACATCGACCGGGCGATCAAGCGCGGTGCGGGCATCGGCGGCGAGGCCGTCGAGTACACCTCGATCATGTACGAGGGGTACGGCCCCAACGGTGTGGCGCTCATGATCGAGTGTCTGACCGACAACAAGAACCGTGCCGCCGCCGAGGTGCGCACCGCGCTGAGCCGCAACGGGGGCACGCTCGCCGACCCCGGCAGCGTCGCGTACAACTTCAGTCGCAAGGGCGTCATCGTGGTCGGGTCGGAGGGCACGACCGAGGACGACGTGATGATGGCCGCGCTCGAGGCGGGGGCCGAGGAGATCGAGCCGCACGCCGAGGGCTTCGAGGTCATCACCGAGGCGAGCGACCTGGTCGCCGTGCGCAGTGCGCTGCAGGAGGCGGGCATCGAGTACGAGTCGGCCGACGTCGAGTTCGTGCCGAACCTCAAGGTCGAGATCGACGCCGACACGGCCCGCAAGGTGTTCCGACTGATCGACGCGCTGGAGGACAGCGAGGACGTGCAGAACGTCTTCAGCAACTTCGACCTGTCGGCCGAGGTCCAGGCGGAGCTCGAGAACGACGACGCGTAGGCGCGGCTGACCTCGATGGGCACGTTCCGCGCCTAGCCTGGGACGGTGACGTCGACCATCCGCGTGCTGGGCATCGACCCGGGACTCACCCGCTGCGGTGTCGGGATCGTCGACGTCGATCGGGCCCGCCGGGGCACCCTCGTGCACGTCGGTGTGATCCGCTCGGCGATCGATGCGCCGATCGGTGAGCGACTCGCGGTCGTCGCCGCCGGGATCCGCGAGGCGATCGCCCAGCACCGCCCTGACGCGGTCGCGGTCGAGCGCGTCTTCGCGCAACAGAACAGCCACACGGTGATGGGCACGGCGCAGGCGAGCGGGGTCGCGCTCCTCATCGCCGCCGAGTCAGGGCTTCCCGCGGCGACCCACACGCCGAGCGAGGTCAAGGCGGCCGTCACGGGCTACGGCTCCGCCGACAAGAGGCAGGTGCAGGCGATGATCGCCCGCATCCTGCGTCTGGATGCGCCGCCGCAGCCGGCGGACGCCGCGGATGCTCTCGCGATCGCCCTATGTCACGCCTGGCGCCGCGGGGCGCCCCGAGCCGGCGGTGCGGCGGGCGGACTGACCCCCGCGCAGCGGGCCTGGGCGGACGCGGAGCGTGTCGCTCGAACATATGTGCGAGCGACGTCCTAGGCTGGGACGATGATCTCCTCTCTGCACGGCACCGTGCTGCACACGACGCCGGACCAGGTCGTCATCGACGTGGGTGGCGTGGGCTTCGCGGTCGCCGTCCCCGCCGATGTCGCGCACACGGCGACGGTGGGGGAGAAGCTGCGCCTGCACACGAGCCTGATCGTGCGCGAGGACGCCCTCTCGCTCTTCGGCTTCGCCGATCGCGCGGAGCTGGAGATCTTCACGCTGCTGCTCAGCGTGACGGGCGTGGGGCCGAAGTCGGCGCTGGGCGTGCTGTCGCATCTGACGACGGACCAGATCGCCGAGGCCGTCACCGCCGAGGACGACGCCCCGTTCCGGCGTGTGTCCGGCATCGGGCCCAAGACGGCCAAGCTCATCGTGGTGCAGCTCGCGGGGAAGGTGCACGCCGTTGCCGCCCCGGCCGCGACGCAGGCCTCGGGGGGGAGTGACATCGTGTCGCAGGTCGCCGCCGCGCTCGTGGGTCTCGGGTGGTCGGAGAAGGTGGCCGCCGAGGCGGCGACCGAGACCGCTGCCGCGGCGACCGAAGCCGAGCGGGCGTCGGTCGCGTCGCTGCTGCGGCGCACGCTCGCCCTGCTCGGCCCGGCGCAGGGAGGATCGGCGCGTGTCTGACCCGCTCGACCCGACCGAGCCCACCGACGAGTCGGAGCTCGCGATCGAGGGCGCGCTGCGCCCCTCCAGCCTCGGTGACTTCGTGGGCCAGCAGAAGGTGCGCGGTCAACTCCAGCTGCTGCTCGAGGCCGCGCGCCTGCAGTCCCGTCCCGCCGACCACATCCTGCTCGCGGGTCCTCCGGGACTCGGCAAGACCACGCTCGCGATGATCGTCGCCCACGAGAGCGAGCGTCCGCTCCGTATGTCCAGCGGCCCCGCGATCCAGCACGCGGGAGATCTCGCGGCTCTGCTGTCGAGCCTGATGCCGGGCGAGGTGCTGTTCATCGACGAGATCCATCGCATGGCCCGCTCCGCGGAGGAGATGCTCTACCTCGCGATGGAGGACTACCGCATCGACATCATGGTGGGCAAGGGTGCGGGCGCCACGAGCATCCCCCTGGAGCTGTCGCCGTTCACCCTGGTCGGGGCGACGACGCGCTCGGGCCTGCTGCCCAATCCGCTCCGCGACCGCTTCGGGTTCACCGGCCATCTCGAGTTCTACGAGGAGGGCGAGCTCGAGCAGGTCATCGCGCGTTCCGCGTCGGTGCTGGGGGTCGGGCTCCCGACCGACGCCCTCTCCGAGATCGCGCGCCGATCTCGAGGAACCCCCCGAATCGCCAACCGTCTGCTGCGCCGCGTGCGCGACTACGCGCTGGTGCACGGCGACGGTGCGGCGACGCTGCACGACGTGCGGGCGGCGCTGGAGCTCTATGACGTCGACGCGATCGGTCTCGACCGGCTGGACCGCGCGGTGCTCGACGCGCTCGTCCGGCGTTTCCGCGGGGGACCGGTGGGTCTCAGCACCCTCGCGGTCGCGGTGGGCGAGGAGGCTGAGACCGTGGAGAGCGTGGTCGAGCCGTACCTCGTCCGCATCGGATTCCTGGGGCGCACGCCGCGCGGACGGGTCGCGACACCCGAGGCGTATGCGCACCTCGGGGTGGCGCACCCCGACGGGATGCTCACGCTGGATGACCTATAATCGCTGAAGGCTTCCCCCGATACCTCTGTGCGCCCAATGGCTGGTGCGTGCACCTGAGAAAGGCGCTTCCCCATGCCCATGGAATTCGTGCTCTTCGGCCTCCTGGCCGTGCTCCTGATCTTCATGATCTTCAACACGCGCAAGCGGACGAGGCAGATGAAGGCCGAGCAGGAGGAGAAGGCCACCAAGACGGTTCCCGGCGCCAAGGTCCTGCTGCAGGGCGGCATCTACGGCACGATCGTGGCGTTCGACCCGGACGACCTGGACGCGCCGGCCCTGGTGGAGATCGCTCCGGGCACCGTCATCGAGGTGCACAGCCAGGCGATCCTCCGCATCGTCGAGCCGAAGGACGCTATCGTTGAGGCGCCCGTCGACGGCGTGGATGACCGCATCGTCGACGAGCCCGCCGCCCCCACGACGGAGACGCCGGAGGAGACCCGCGCCCGTCTCGAACGGGACGCCGACGACAAGTAAGACAGCGGCCGTCGTGGCCGCTCGGATCATCGTCCTCCCAGAAAGCTGAACACACGTGGCTTCATCTTCACCTGTCCGTCACGCCTGGCGGGTCCTCCTCGGCCTGCTCCTCGTGACGGGCGTGCTCTTCGGCATCAACGCGCTGGGTGTGTACGTCTTCAAGCAGAGTTCGTGGGCGCCGGAACTGGCGCTCGACCTGCAGGGCGGCACGCAGATCATCCTCAGCGCCGAGACCGAGGACGGCGCAGCGCCGTCGCAGGAGCAGCTCGACCAGGCCGCGGCGATCATCCGCCAGCGCGTGGATGCCTCGGGTGTCGCCGAGGCCGACATCACCACGGAGGGCGGCCGCAACATCGTCGTCCAGATCCCGGGTGAGGCCGACGAGCAGACCAGGGAGCGCATCCAGTCCAGCGCGCAGCTCGAGTTCCGTCCGGTCCTGTACACAACCGCGGCGAGCACCGAGTTCGTGGGCGACGACGGCAACTCCACGCCGTTCCCGAGCCCCGACCCCGGCCTGAACGCCACTCCGACGGCGGAGCCGACCGACGCGAGCGATCTGTCGTGGGTGACCGAGAAGCTGGCAGCGGAGTTCCAGGCCTACGACTGCGCCAACCCCGACAACGATCCGTCGCGTGCGCCGAAGGACGAGCCGGTCATCGCCTGCTCCCCGGACGACACCCAGAAGTTCCTCCTCGGCCCGATGGAGCTCGACGGACGCGCGATCACCGACGCGTCGGCAGGCCGCGACCCCAAGAGCGGCGCCTGGATCGTGCAGCTCACGATGAACGGCGATGGCGCAGACGCGTTCGGCAAGGTCAGCACGCGCCTCAACCAGAACCGTATCGACGGTCTGTCGCCCCGCGACCAGTTCGCGTTCGTGCTCGACGGCGACGTGATCAGTGCGCCGCGGATGAACGGCGTGATCCTCGACGGCCGTCCCAGCATCTCCGGCAGCTTCACTCAGGAGAGCGCGACGACGCTCGCGGATCAGCTCAAGTTCGGTGCGCTGCCGTTGAGCTTCGAGGTGCAGAGCTCCGACACGATCTCCGCGACCCTCGGCACCCAGCAGCTCCAGATCGGGCTCATCGCGGGTCTGATCGGTCTGGCGCTGGTCGCGGTCTACTCCTTGCTGTCGTACCGCGCTCTCGGGACGGTGATCATCGCGTCGATCGCGGTGATGGCGGTGCTGACGTACATCGTGATCTGCATCCTCGCGTGGCGCATCGGGTTCCGCCTGTCGCTCGCGGGCGTCGCGGGTCTGATCGTGTCGATCGGTTTCACGGCCGACTCGTTCATCGTCTACTTCGAGCGGATCCGAGACGAGTTGCGCGACGGCAAGTCGATCACGGCGGCGGTCGAGGACGGGTGGGGTCGCGCGAAGCGCACGATCTACATCTCGAAGTCGATCAACATCCTCGCGGCCGTCGTGCTCTACATCCTCGCGGACTCCACGGTGAAGGGCTTCGCGTTCACGCTCGGCCTGACGACCGTCATCGACGTGATGATCTTCGTCATCTTCACCCATCCGGTGATGCAGCTCCTCGCGCGGACGCGCTTCTTCGGCGGCGGCCACAAGCTCTCCGGACTCGACCCGGCGGCACTCGGCGCCGTGTACCGGAGCCGGTCGCAGTACCGCGAGGTGGCGACGGCATCGGCAGGTCGCGGCGCGAAGAACGCGCGCTCACGCGGTGAGGCGGACCGCCGTCAGACCATCGCAGAGCGCAAGCGTGCCGAGGCCCTCGCCGCGGAGAAACAGACCAAGGGCGGAAGCGAGGGAGACGCCTGATGGCTTCCATGAACGAGTTCGGTAACAACCTCTACACGGGAAAGACCTCCTTCCCGTTCGTCGGACGCCGTCGGCTGTGGTTCATCATCGCGATCGCGCTGGTCGTGGGGTCCGCGCTCGTGCCGCTGTTCCGTCCCATCCAGTTCTCGATCGAGTTCACGGGCGGGTCGCAGTTCACGGTGAACGCCCCGGCCACGCTGAATCAGGACACCGCGAGCGAGGCCGTGCAGTCCGTGGTGCCCGGCGCCGCGACCAAGGTCGTCATCGTGAACGACCAGGACATCCGGGTCCAGACCGACCAGATGACGGCGGCGGAGACGCAGCAGGTCGCCGGCGCTCTCGCCGACGCGTACGAGGTGGAGCCCGACGCGGTGACCTCCTCGTTCATCGGTCCCGCGTGGGGTGAGAGCGTGACGCGGCAGTCCCTGTGGGGTCTGGCGATCTTCCTCGCGCTGACCTTCCTGATCCTGGCGATCTACTTCCGCACCTGGAAGATGTCGGCCGCAGCGATCATCGGGCTGCTCGACGTGCTCGTGATCACGGTGGGCGTGTACGCCCTGGCCGGTTTCGAGATCTCCCCGGCGGCGGTGATCGGGTTCCTCACGATCCTGGCGTACTCGCTCTACGACACCACCGTGGTGTTCGACAAGATCCGGGAGAACACGACGGAGGACGGGGAGAAGACCGCGCGCCTGTTCGGCGAGTCGGTCAACCTCGCGGTGAATCAGACGCTGATCCGATCGATCAACACCTCGGTCGTGGCGGCGCTCCCGGTGGGCGCGATCCTGTTCATCGGCGCGTTCTGGCTGGGTGCGGAGACGCTGACCGACATCTCGCTCTCGATCTTCGTCGGCATCCTCGTGGCGACCTACTCGACGCTGTTCGTCGCGGCACCCCTCTACTCGCTGTTCCGCGAGAACGAGCCGCAGATCAAGGAGCGCGACGCCCGCATCCGTGCGGCGCGCGAGAAGGCGGCCGTCGAGGCCTGACGCCCCCGCTGCGCGGGGCTCGCCCCCTCTCAGCACGCGTAGGATTGTCTGATTCGGAGGTGAGTGGATGGCGGAGCCGCAGACGGCGTCGCAGGGTTCGAGTCTGCGACGGCTCGTGCCCCGCATCTTCTCTCGCGCGTCCCGCATCAACGATCTCGACAACCTGATCCGCACGGTCAGGGCGAATCATCCCAAGGGCGACTTCTCCGTCATCTCCCGGGCCTACGCGGTCGCGAAGGAGAAGCACGAGGGGCAGAAGCGGCAGAGCGGCGAGCCGTACATCACGCACCCGCTGGCGGTCGCGCAGATCCTCGCCGAGCTCGGCCTGGGCCCGCGCGCGATCGCCGCGGCCCTCCTGCACGACACCGTCGAGGACACCGGCTACGCGCTGACCGACCTGACCGCTGAATTCGGCGACGAGGTCGCGATGCTGGTCGACGGCGTCACCAAGCTCGACAAGGTCAAGTACGGCGAGAGTGCGCAGGCGGAGACGGTCCGCAAGATGATCGTGGCGATGTCGAAGGACATCCGCGTGCTGCTGATCAAGCTCGCCGACCGCCTGCACAACGCCCGCACGTGGGGCTTCGTACCGCCCGAGAAGGCGGCGAAGAAGGCGAAGGAGACGCTGGAGATCTATGCGCCTCTGGCCAACCGCCTCGGTATCCAGGCCATCAAGTCGGAGCTGGAAGACCTCTCGTTCGCGGTGCTGCACCCGAAGATCTACAACGAGATCCACAGCCTGATCGCCCAGCGCACACCGCAGCGGGAGAAGTACCTCGGCCAGGTGATCGAGGAGATCGACGAGGACCTGCGAGATCTGCGGATCCGTGGCAAGGTCGTCGGCCGGCCCAAGCAGCTCTACTCCGTGTACCAGAAGATGGTGATCCGGGGGCGCGAGTTCGACGACATCTACGACCTCATCGGCATCCGCGTGCTGGTGTCGTCCGTGCGCGACTGCTACGCCGTGCTCGGCGCGATCCACGCGCGCTGGACGCCGTTGCCCGGCCGCTTCAAGGACTACATCGCCACCCCGAAGTTCAACCTCTATCAGTCCCTGCACACGACCGTGATCGGCCCGGCAGGTCGCACGGTGGAGATCCAGATCCGCACGCACGAGATGCACCAGCAGGCGGAGTACGGCGTCGCGGCGCACTGGATGTACAAGGAGCGGATGAACGGCGGCGGCAAGGCCGAGGTCCGCGCCTCCGACACCGACATGGCGTGGCTCGCGCACATCTCCGACTGGCAGGCCGAGACCGCGGACCCCGGCGAGTTCCTCGACTCGCTGCGCTTCGAGATCGGAGCCAAGGAGGTCTACGTCTTCACGCCGAAGGGACGGGTCATCGGCCTTCCCGCCGGCGCGACGCCCGTCGACTTCGCCTACGCCGTGCACACCGAGATCGGCCATCGCACGATGGGCGCCAAGGTCAACGGCCGCCTCGTGCCGCTCGAGTCGGAGCTCAAGAGCGGCGACGTCGTCGAGGTGTTCACGTCGAAGAACCCCGACGCCGGCCCCAGCCAGGACTGGCTCGGCTTCGTCAAGAGCACGCGGGCGCGGAACAAGATCCGCGGCTGGTTCACGAAGGAGCGTCGCGAGGAGGCGATCGAGCAGGGCAAGGAGGCGATCGCCCGGGCGATGCGCCGACAGAACCTGCCGCTGCAGCGCCTGATGAACCAGGACTCGTTCACCGAGGTCGCGCATCAGCTGCACTACGAAGACGTGTCCGGGCTCTACGCGGCTGTCGGCGAGGGACACGTGTCCACGCAGTCCGTGCTCGAGAAGGTCACCGCCCTGGTGGCGGCGAACGACACGACGACCGGGGCGATCGATCTGCCGGGCAGCGTGCAGACCAGGGAGCCGCGCGGCGGCGACTCCGGGGTGCTCGTGCGCGGTGCGAACGACATCCTCGTCAAGCTCGCCAAGTGCTGCACCCCCGTGCCGGGCGACCCGATCGTGGGCTTCGTCACGCGGGGGAGCGGCGTCTCGGTCCACCGTGCTGACTGCGTCAACGTCAAGGCGCTGAGCGGCGAGCAGGACCGCTTCGTCGAGGTCTCCTGGGCACCGACCACCAAGAGCGTCTTCCGCGTGCAGATCCAGGTCGAGGCGCTCGACCGGTCCGGGCTCCTGTCGGATGTCACTCGAGTGCTGAGCGAGCACCACGTCAACATCCTGTCCGCCACGGTCAGCACGACCGATGAGCGCCTGGCGCTGAGCCGCTTCGTGTTCGAGATGGGCGACGCCGTGCACCTGGACCGCGTGCTGAACGCCGTGCGGCGCATCGACGCGGTGTACGACGTCTACCGCGTCACCTCGTCCTGAGCGCGACCCGCTCGAGGGCGGCGATGCCGACGCGGCTCCCCGGCACACGGCTGGTCCCGCGCAGCTCGACGAGGGCTTGTGCGGTCACCGCCGGGCAGGCGACGGCGAGGGCATCCATCCAGGGAAGCACGCGGGGGTCGCGATGCAGGCTCGTCGCCAGGTCGACCATCGTCCGCGCGGGCGTCGACACGGCGACGCCACCGATCACGACGACGTCCGCGGCGGCGAGCACGGTGTCGTGGAAGACCAAGCGGGCACTCGTACGCGGGCGCACGCGACGCTCGACGCACCGCTTCACGTGATGCACGGGCGGCGGTGCGTCTCCGGCGCCGTGGATCCATGCGGCGGTCGGGCCGCAGGCCGCAGCGCCGTCCTGCACGAGAGGCCCGATCGACGCGGCACGCACGTCCGCACCCTCGATGAGGTCGGCCGGGATGTACGCCTCGCCGAGGTCGACGACGTGGCCGTCGAGTCGAGCGGCGGCGAGCTCCGGCAGACTCAGCCGCGCGCCGGGCAGATACAAAAGAGCGGGATGCATCACGCCAGTGTGGCGCAGCGCATCCCGCTCCTGTGGCGGTCGTCGCGGGTTGTGGAAAGCGTCAGCCGCCCAGGGCGTTGAGCCAGGCGCGGCGGGCTTCGAGCGCGTCAGCCGCGGTCTTGGCGGCCTTGGTGTCGCCCGACTTCTCCGCGGCCGCCAGCTCGGCCTCGAGCTTCTCGATGGCCTCGTGCAGCTGCGAGCTCATGTCGTTCGCGCGCGCCTTGGTCTCGGGGTTGTTCTTCTTCCAGTCGACGTCCTCGCGGGCCTTGAGCGCCTGCTCGATCACCCGGAGCTTGTCGTCGAGAGCACGCTCCTTCTCGCGCGGGAAGATGCGGCCCACCTCGTCCCACTCGCGCTGGATGCGGGTGAGCAGTGCCCGCGCACGCTTGATGTTCGACTCGTCGGCCACGGCCTTCGCCTGCTCCAGAAGAGCCTGCCGTGCCTCGATCCGGGGCGCGGAGTCTGCCTCTTCCGCGGCGGCCTGCTCAGCCCGCGCGGCGTACAGCGCATCGCCGGCCGCCTTGAACCGCGCCCAGAGCGCGTCGTCGGCCTTGCGCCCGGCACGGCCGGCGGCCTTCCACTCGTCGAGCAGGGTGCGGTACGCGGGGATGCCGTCGACGCCGCGGGGAGCGAGCGCCTCGGCGCGCTCGACCAGCCGCGACTTGGCGTCGCGTGCAGCCTTGTGCGTCTCGTCGAGCTCGGAGTAGAAGGCGCGCCGGTGCTTGTCGACCACCGAGCGGGCGTCACGGAACCGCTTCCAGAGCTGCTGCGACACGCTCTTCGACAGGCGCGGACCGTTCTGCTGCTGTGCCTGCCACGACTCGAACAGCTCGTTGAGCTCGGCCGTGACCTGCTTCCACTGCACCTTGCTGAGGTCGCGGGCGGCGATGGCCTCGGCGCGCTCCACCAGGGCCGTGCGCTCCGCGACCGCCTGCTCCACGAGCGCCCTGGCCTGCTGAGCCTCCTGCTCCGTCGCCTCCGAGAGCGAGGCGGTCAGGGCGTTCAGCCGGTCGCGCAGTCCCGCGAGGTCGCCGACCGCTGCGGCATCCGTCGCCTCGGCGATGAGGTGCGAGGCCTGCTTCGCGAGGTCGCTCGCCGAGGCGCCGCCGGCCTGATGGCGCTGCTCGAGCGCGTGCACCTTGAAGGCGATGTCGTCGTACTTGCGCACGAAGTAGGCGAGGGCCTCTTCCGGGGTGCCGTCGGGGTACTGGCCGACCACCCGCCACGACTCGCCCTCGCGGACCTCGACCGTGCCATCGTCGGAGACGCGACCCCATTCGAGCGCCGAGGCGGAGGGCGCGGGCGTCGTCGGTGCGGCGGGCGCGACCGCGGCGGGCGTCGGGGCCTTCCGGGGCATGGGCACGGCGGGCGGTGCGGGGATGGGCGGGGTCGGCTTCGAGGGCTCGGTGGCAGACACGGTGATTCTCCTTGCGCGGTCGGGCCGCGGGAGGCGGAAAGGACGAGGCTCAGCCTAGTACGACCCGCGCTGCGGGGTGAGGCCGAAGGCGCGTTATCGATTTGTGAGGAGAACGTTCGACGCGCGAAACACGCGACGTCATCTCCGGGTAACACGGCGCTCCTATCGTCGTCCCACGACGGTCCGCAGGTCGACAGGAGGTCCATGGACGACAGCGCATCCCGGAGGACGGAGGTCCTGATCGTCGGCGCGGGGCCCGCGGCGCACGCGTTCGTGGCGCACCTCCTGGGCGATCCCTGCGACGACATTCGGGTCACGGTGATCGGCGACGAGGGGCGCCTGCCGTACGACCGCACCCGGTTGTACCGACTCGTCCGGGGGGACGACCCCGCTGACCTGGACCTCGACCGAGGGGTGTTCCGCGACGACCGCGTGCGCCTGATCCGGGATGATCGGGTGCGGAAGATCGACCGGAAGCTCCGCCGCGTCCGCACCCGCTCCGGGCGCGTGTACATGTACGACGTGCTCGTCCTCGCGACCGGGCGGCACCCGGTTCGTCCGACGCTCGACGGGGCCGGACTGCCCGGGTGCTTCACGTTCCAGTCCGCCGCGGATGCGTCGGCGCTGCGGGCCCATGTGCACGCGCCGCGCGGCGAGCAGTGGCGGCGTCCGCACGCGACGGTCGTCGGTGACGGGCCGGGCGGGTTCGCCGCCGCGCTCGCGCTCGCGGAGAGCGGAGTCGAGGTCGCGGTCGTGCACGAACGAGGGGACCACGCGGATCCGGGTCGTCGCGCCTCGGCGGCAGTCGACGCACTCCTGCGGGAGCGCGGGATCGCGGTGCGGAGGTCGACGCGCGTCACCCGCATCGATGCGGACGAGTCCGGCGCGGTCGCGAGCATCGAATTCCACGACGGTTCCTTCGCCCGGACGGATGCGGTCGTGTTCGCGCCCGCGGTGCGCCCGCGTGACGAGCTCGCGCGGAACGCGGGGCTCACCGTGGTGCCGGGCGGCGGCGTGCTCGTCGACGCCGACGGTCGCACGAGTGATCCGCACATCCTGGCTGTGGGGAGCGTCGCTGTCGCGGCGGACGACGAGCCGGGCCAGCGGGCACCGGGCGGTGGCGGGCGCGTGGCGGACAGGATGCGGGAGGCCGTGGCGACGACACGGACGCGGTGGCTGACGACGATCGTGCGTGCGGGAGGCGTCGAGTTCACGGATCTCCGGTCGTCGCCGGACGGCGAAACCGTCGGAGTCGTCGTCCCCCTGGCGGACGCACCGGGACGGATCGCGGGCGACCTCCTCCTCTCCGAGGACGGACGAGTCCTGCTCGGTGCGACGGTGCTCGGCGACGAGGACAGGCTCGCGGCCCTCCGCGCGGCCGCGGATGACGGCGCCAGGGCGCGGGCGGTGTCCGAGCTGCTTCGCGAGCACGAGAGCGCTGTGACCTGCGGTCATGCGTTGCTCACGGGACCATCCCCGGTCACGGCGGTGACGGAGCGACGAGAGCACGGCCTGAGCGGCCTCGCGGAGTTCCCCGAAAGCGCGGAGTGCGCGTTCTGCGCACGGGCGGTCGCGCGGCGCCTCATCGCGCGCGCCGGAGCGGTTGCGATCGGCTCAGGGCGACGGGGTGTCCCCGAGCGGGGCCCGGTCGGACGACCCCGTACCAGGGAGACCGTGCTCGGCGTGACCCTCGCTGTCGCGGGCGAGCTGTCCGGCGCCCAGCTCGTCCTCATCGGACGGCTGGCGGACGAGCACGGGCTGCGGGTGCGGCCGTCCGATGGCGGAGTGCTGGAACTGCGTGGCGCATCCGCCGCAGAAGTCCCCGCCGTGCTGGGCAGGTTGCGTGCCGCCGGACTGGAGGCTGCGACGCGCGACGGGGGCGGACGTTTCGTCGAGGCGCGGACAACGGGATCCGTCACGCGGCGACGCGAGGAGAGTCCGGCATGAGCATTTCGACGAGCGTGGGCCGGCCGCTGACCGGGTGCCGGATAGCGATCGCCGATGACCCGTCGGCGGGTACTGCGCACGGAGCGGTGGCGTCGCCGACACCGGTCGATGTCGGTGCGCTTCTCGCCGCGGCGGGAGCCGAGGTCGTCCGCGTGCCGTCGGTACGCGCGGATCATTCCGTGCCGGCCGGTGTTCGACGGTCGGTGCACCGCGTCGCGACCGGGCGCATCGACGGCGTGCTGCTCTTCTCGGTCGAGGGCGCGCGTTCCTGGTGGGGCACCGTCGAGCGCCTCGGTCTGGGCGACGCGATCCGAGCCAGGGCGCGGGCGTCGCGTCTGCTGCTCGTCGCCTCGGGTGCGGAGGCGGCCCGGTCACTCGCCGATGCGGACATCCCCGCCACGACGGTCGACGGGGCGCTCCCGGACGACCTCGCACGCGCCGTCGTCGGGTTCTTCTCGGAGCAGGCGCCGATGCAGCGGACGGACGCCGGAGAGCTCGTCGTGCGCAGCGGCGGGGTGCTGCTCGATGAGCGCTTCCTCCCGCTCTCGGCGGGCGCCGCAGAAGTCCTGGAGGCACTGTTCCTCGCGGAGGGGCGGGTGCTCTCCCGGGAAGAGCTCGGGCGGATGCTCGCCGGACGACGACGCAGTGCACGTGCCGTGGAGGTGGCGGTCGCACGGTTGCGCGAGGCTCTGGGCGACGCGGAGCTGGTGCAGACGGTGGTGAAGCGCGGCTACCGTCTCGCTGTCGCCGATCGCTGAGCCGGCGCCGCGGGGTCAGCCCGCCGGTGTGTCCGTCGGAACGGGCGACGGGGAGGGAACGGGAGAGTCGGAGGGAAGGGGGGACTCGGACGGCACCGGGGAGTCGGAGGGGGAGATCGTGGGACTCGGCGTCGGTTCGGGGGCGGTCACCTGCGCGTGCACGACCTGGCTCCCGATCGCGGCGACGACGATGAGACCGCCGACGATCACCGCGACGGTGTTGTCGCGGCGACGGCGGCGGATCTGGTCCTCGTGCCAGCGCGTGCGCGCGGCATGAAGTCGTGCGCGCTCCGCCTCGGTGCGCGACTGTGCCTTCTTGGAACCGCGTGCCGCCATGCCCGATATCTCCATCCCGACGCCCGTCCGCGGCGTCGCCTGAGAGCCTACCGTCGCCCACGGGCGGGTTCCGTCGCCACGGTGTCGGCGCCCGCCGTTAGCCTGGAGGGGTGACTTCTCCTGCCGCGCTGCTCTCCGGGCAGACGCCTCTCGCCGTGCGCATGCGCCCGGTCTCGCTCGATGAGGTCGCGGGACAGCGTCACCTGTTGCGGGCGGGATCCCCGATCGTGGCTCTCGCCGATCCCGAGGCGGCAGCGCCCGGGGCCGTGTCGATCATCCTGTGGGGGCCCCCCGGCACGGGGAAGACCACGCTGGCGCAGGCCATCGCGCGCTCCTCCGGTCGACGGTTCGTCGAACTGTCGGCGATCACGGCCGGGGTGAAGGACGTGCGCGAGGTGATGCAGGAGGCGATCACGCAGCGTGACCTGTACGGCCAGACGACCATCCTCTTCCTCGACGAGATCCACCGCTTCACGAAGGCGCAGCAGGATGCCCTGCTGCCCGGAGTGGAGAACGGCTGGGTCATCCTGATCGCGGCGACCACCGAGAATCCGTCGTTCTCCGTGATCTCCCCCCTGCTCTCGCGGTCGCTGCTGCTCACGCTGCAGCCACTGACGGACGACGACATCGGTCTGCTCGTCGACCGCGCCGTGACGGATGCGCGCGGGCTCAAGGGTGCCGTGGTGCTCGACGACGAGGCGCGCACGGCTCTCGTGCGACTGGCGTCGGGTGATGCGCGGCGCGCGCTCACGGGGCTCGAGGCCGCGGCCGCGGTCGCGCTGTCCCATGCCGCCGCGGTCGAGGACGACGGCGACAGCTCATCGGACGGTGTCCCCGCGGTGACGGCGGATGACGTGGCGCAGGCGGTGGACAAAGCGCTGCTCCGCTACGACCGTCAGGGCGACGAGCACTACGACGTGATCAGCGCGTTCATCAAGTCGATCCGCGGATCCGATCCCGACGCCGCACTCCACTACCTGGCGCGCATGATCGAGGCGGGGGAGGACCCGCGTTTCATCGCTCGGCGCCTGGTGATCTCGGCTTCGGAGGACGTGGGTCTCGCCGATCCCCAGGCGCTCGGCATCGCAGTCGCTGCTGCGGACGCCGTCGCCTTCATCGGCATGCCGGAGGGGCGCATCCCGCTCGCCGAGGCCACGGTGTACCTCGCCACGACGGCGAAGTCCAATGCCGCGTACGTCGGCATCGACGCCGCGATCGCCGACATCCGCGCGGGCGGCTTCGGCCGGGTGCCGCTCCACCTCCGCGACGCCCACTACCCGGGGGCGAAGAGGCTCGGCCACGGCCGCGGTTACATCTACTCGCACGACAGCGAATACGGGATCGTGCCGCAGCAGTACCTGCCGGACGAGTTGGACGGACGTCACTACTACGAGCCGAAGAACCTCGGTGCGGAACGCGACATCGGTGCGCGGCTGGAGCGCATCCGACGCATCCTCGGCGACCGCTGACAGTCCGGTCGGTCGGCGCAGCGCCGTCTGTTAGACTTGAGCGGCTCGAAACCGAGTTTTCGGGCATCTCCGCGTTCACACCACACCTCGACGGCGCCCCGGCGTGCGCTCCGAGGCAGAGCGCGGACGATACGTCCGTCGGACGTGAAATCCACGTCCACGTCATCGGAAGGAACACTTCGTGACCACGAAGTCCCAGGACCGCCGCAAGGTGCGTCTCAGCCGTGCCCTCGGCATCCCGCTCACCCCGAAGGCCGCCCGCTACCTCGAGAAGCGTCCCTACGCTCCGGGCGAGCACGGCCGCACCAAGCGCAAGGCCGACAGCGACTACGCCGTCCGTCTGCGCGAGAAGCAGCGTCTGCGCGAGCAGTACGGCATCCGCGAGAAGCAGATGCGCAACACGTTCAACGAGGCTCGTCGTCAGGACGGCCTGACCGGTGAGAACCTGGTCGAGCTCCTCGAGATGCGTCTCGACGCTCTCGTGCTGCGGTCGGGTTTCGCCCGCACCACGGCTCAGGCTCGCCAGCTCGTCGTGCACCGTCACATCCTCGTCGACGGCCAGCTCGTCGACCGCCCGTCGTTCCGCGTGAAGCCGGGTCAGCTCATCCACGTCAAGGCCAAGAGCGAGGGCACCGAGCCCTTCCAGGTGGCGGCAGCCGGCGGTCACGCCGAGGTGCTTCCTCCCGTTCCCGGCTACCTCGAGGTCGAGCTCGACAAGCTCCAGGCCCGCCTGGTCCGTCGCCCGAAGCGCGCGGAGGTCCCCGTGACCTGTGAAGTGCAGCTCGTCGTCGAGTACTACGCGGCTCGCTGATCCAGCGATCGAGCATCAGGCAGGAGGCGTCGGGGATTCCCGACGCCTCCTGTCGTTTCCGCCTACGATGGAGAGACCGCGCCTTCGCGGCTCTCAGGCAAGGATGACGACATGAAGACTGTGCTGTGGTTCCTCATCGGCGTGATCGGCGGCTTCGTCGCGGCTCACTTCATGAACAAGGACCCGCGCGGCCATGACATCCTCGCCGACGTCGACGCCCGCATCAACGGCTTCACCGCCGCGCTCGGCGACGCGTATCGCGCCCAGGAGGCGCGGCTCACCGAGCCGGGCGAGAACTGAACCACCGCAGCCGCGCATCGACGCGCTCCCTCACACAAGGACAACCGGGACCTATGAACACTGCGGAAATCGCGCAGCGCTATCTCTCCTACTTCGAGAAGAACGATCACCTCATCGTCCCCTCGGCCTCCCTCGTCAGCGACGACCCGTCGCTGCTGTTCACGGTCGCCGGCATGGTCCCGATGATCCCGTACCTCACGGGCGTGGTCCCCGCTCCGCATCCGCGCATCGCCGATGTGCAGAAGTGCATCCGCACCAACGACATCGAGGAGGTCGGACGCACGGCGCGTCACGGCACGTTCTTCCAGATGCTCGGCAACTGGTCGTTCGGCGACTACTTCAAAGAGGGCGCGATCCGCTACGCGTGGGAGCTGCTCACGACCTCCGAATCCGACGGCGGGCTGGGCTTCGACGAGAAGGACCTGTGGGTCACGGTCTACGAGACCGACGATGAGGCGGAGGCCATCTGGCGCGACATCATCGGGCTGAAGCCGGAGCGTATCCAGCGCCTCGGCCGCGCGGACAACTACTGGAACACCGGGCAGCCCGGCCCCGGCGGACCCGACTCCGAGATCTTCTTCGACCGTGGCCCGTCCTACGGCAAGGACGGCGGTCCGGCGGCGGACGACAACCGGTTCATGGAGCTGTGGAACCTCGTGTTCATGCAGGACTTCCTCGAGAACATCCGGAGCAAGACCGAGTTCGACATCGTGGGCGAGCTGCCGATGAAGAACATCGACACCGGCATGGGCCTCGAGCGCGTCGCCTTCCTCAAGCAGGGCGTCGAGAACATGTACGAGATCGACCAGGTGCGGCCCGTGCTGGACCGCGCCGTCGAGCTCTCCGGACGCCGCTACGGAGCCGTGCACGAGGACGATGTGCGCTTCCGTGTGATCGCCGATCACGTGCGCTCCTCGCTGATGCTGCTGTCCGACGGTGTGCGTCCGTCGAACGAGGGCCGCGGGTACATCCTGCGCCGCCTGATGCGGCGGACCGTGCGGGCGATGCGTCTGCTGGGCGTCGACGAGCCGGCCTTCCCCGAGCTCTTCTCCGCGTCGCGGGACGCCATGAAGTCGGCCTACCCCGAGCTCGAGCGCGACTGGTCGGTGCTGTCCTCGGCCGCCTTCGCCGAGGAGGAGACCTTCCGGCGCACCCTCGCCCAGGGCTCGACCATCCTCGACCTCGCCGTGGACGACACGAAGAAGAGCGGCGGGACGACCCTGAGCGGCTCCGAGGCCTTCCTGCTGCACGACACATACGGCTTCCCGATCGACCTCACCCTCGAGGTCGCCGAGGAGGCCGGGCTCGACGTCGACCGTGCCGCGTTCGACGCGCTCATGCAGGAGCAGCGTCAGCGCGCCAAGGACGACGCGCGCAACCGCAAGCGGCAGCTCGCCGACGTGTCGGTCTACCGCGACCTGCGGGCGCTCGGCGAGACCGGTTTCGACGGCTACACGGCCCTCGAGGTCGACTCGCGGGTGCTCGGCATCCTGGTCGACGGTGCCTCCGTGCGCAGCGCCGCGGAGGGACAGATCGCCGAGGTCGTGCTGGCGGAGACGACGCTGTATGCGGAGTCCGGCGGCCAGGTCGCCGACAAGGGCACGATCGTGGGCCCTGGCTACGAGCTCGAGGTGCTCGATGTGCAGCGCCCCGTCCCCGGGCTGATCAGTCACACCGTCGAGGTGACGCGGGGGAGCGTGGCGGTGGATGACGCGGCCACGACCATCGTCGACGCGGCCAACCGTCGTGCGGCGCGGCAGGCGCACTCGGCGACCCACCTGGTGCACGCCGCTCTGCGCGACACGCTGGGCCCGACCGCGACCCAGTCGGGCTCGCTGAACCGTGCGGGCTATATGCGATTCGACTTCGCGTGGTCGCAGGCGCTGTCGGGAGAGACGCGCTCGGAGATCGAGGAGATCACGAACCGCGCCGTGCAGGACGCCCTCGAGGTGACGACGCGCATCGTGACGCTCGACGAGGCCAAGGAGGCCGGGGCGATGGCTCTGTTCGGCGAGAAGTACGGCGATGTCGTGCGCATGGTCGACATCGGCGGCCCCTGGTCGCGTGAGCTCTGCGCGGGCACGCACGTGTCGACGAGCGCCGAGATCGGGCTGGTCAGCGTGGTCGGCGAGTCGTCCGTCGGGGCATCGAACCGCCGTATCGAGGCTCTCGTCGGTGCCGACGCGTTCCGCGAGCTGGCCGCCGAGCGCGCGCTGGTCTCGCAGCTGACCGCGTCGCTCAAGACTCCGCGCGAGCAGCTGCCGGAGCGGATCGCCGATCTCGCCGCGAGCCTCAAGGCCGCCGAGAAGCGCATCGCGCAGTTCGAGGCCAAGGAGCGGGCGGGGCAGATCCCCGCGATCGCGGAGGCCGCGTCCCGCATCGGCGCGTTCCGGGTGGCCGCACAGTCGCTCGGTGAGGTGGCCTCGGCGGACGACGTGCGCGATCTGGTCAACGGCGTCCGTGAGCGGCTGGGGTCGGAGGCGGCAGTGGTCGCCCTCGGCGCGATCGTCAATGGCCGGCCGGTCGTGGTCGTCGCCACGAACGAGGCGGCGCGTTCGGCGGGCGCGAAGGCGGGTGCGCTCGCGAAGCGCGCAGCCGGCGTGCTCGGCGGTGGCGGCGGCGGGCGCGACGACCTTGCCCAGGGCGGCGGCACCGACGGTGCGGCGCTTCCGGCAGCGCTGGAGGCCATCGCACAGGAGCTCCGCGGCGCGTGACCGGCTTCCGTCGCGGAGTGCGGCTCGGCGTCGACGTGGGACGCGCCAGGGTGGGCGTGGCACGGTGCGATCCGGACGGCATGCTGGCCGTCCCGGTCGAGACCGTGCCGCGCGACGACGCGGCGATCACGCGACTCGTGGCGATCGCCGCGGAGTACGAACCGCTGGAGTTCGTGGTCGGGCTGCCGGTGAATCTGCAGGGCGCGGACACCCCGTCCACCACGGATGCGCGGGAGTTCGCAGCGCTGTTGCAGCGCGAGAGCGGTGTGCCGGTGCGGCTCATCGACGAGCGTCTGAGCACGGTGTCCGCACACGCGGCATTGCGGAGTTCCGGGCGTTCCCAGAAGAACTCTCGTAGCATTGTGGATCAGGTCGCCGCGGTGGTTCTGCTGCAGCAGGCGATCGACACGGAGAAGAGCACCGGAAACCCGGCCGGTGCACCGGTCCCCGTCGATGAGGAGCCCGCCTGATCATGTCCGAACGCGATAGCGCTTCGCCACCGCACGACACCGACGCGCGCTTGGGCGACCTCTTCGAGAACCTGCCGGCGCCGGCGCCGCAGGTCCCGACGGCCGACACGAGCGGCCCCGTGCCAGGCTCGCGCCGCGCCGCTCGTGAGGCCGCGCGGCGAGCCGCTCGTCAGCAGCAGGCCGGGGAGCCGTCGCTCGACCAGTCCGGTACCGCGCCCGCGCCCGCTGCGTCCGGGTCCGCTGACTCCGCGTCGGACGCGCGCCCCGCACCGGTCGCGCCGCGCGCGGAGGATCGGGCATCGGCCGCCGCCGAACCCGTGTCCGCGGCAGAGCCGTCCCGTGCTCCGGAGACGACGGCCGTCCCCATCGCCCGTGGCTCGCGTGAGACGTTCATCGAGCACGACGCGGATGCGACGCGGCCGCTGCCCCGTGTCTCCGCACCGACAGCCGCCTCGACCGCGCGGACCTCTCCCGACGAGCCCGCCGTCGGCGGCGGGCTCGACGACCTGTTCGTGTCGGGTGACGACGACCACCGCGGGCCGGGCGCGCCGAAGAAGAAGCGCCGCAAGGGCTGCCTGATCGCCCTCATCGTCGTCCTCGCGATTATCGGCGGCATCGTGGCCGGCGGCGCCTGGGCGTGGAGCACCTACGGTGATCGGATCAGCGACGCCATGGGCTGGGGAGACGCGAAGGACTGGGAGCCGGGGCTCGCGACCGGCGAGGTGTATGTCACCATCAAGTCGGGCGACACCGGCCAGCCGGTCTCGGCAGCGCTCCACGAGGCGGGCGTGACCAAGACCGCCGATGTCTTCTACGACTACCTCATCGACGAGGGCATCGCCGTCACGTTCTATCCCGGCGTCTACCGCCTGCAGAAGAAGATGACGGCCGAGGCCGCCCTCGCCGCCCTCCAGGACAAGGAGAACAAGCTCGAGAACACCGTCTCGGTGTCGGAGGGCGGCACGATCAAGTCCTCGCTCCCGGCGATGGCGGAGACGCTCGGGCTGCCGCTCGCGGACTTCGAGGCCGCGGTCGCCGATCCGTCCGTCTACGGCGTCCAGGCGCAGAGCCTGGAGGGGTGGCTGTTCCCCGCCGTGTACACGTTCGATCCCGGCGTCACGGCGACGCAGGCCATCCAGCAGATGGTGGATCGTACGCGGGAGGCGCTCGACGCGGCCGGCGTGCCCGCGGACGACGCGCAGCGCGTGCTGACGATCGCCTCGATCATCCAGCGCGAGGGTCGCACGGACGACTTCGCCAAGGTGTCGCGTGTGATCGAGAACCGCCTGGCGATCGACATGAAGCTGCAGATGGACTCGACCGCGCAGTACGGCTACGGCTCGCTGCACGAGGGCGTGGTGTCGAGCTCCGCAGAAGCGCTCGAGGACCCGAACCCCTGGAACACCTACGTGAACACCGGGCTGCCGGTCACACCGATCGCGAGTCCGAGCGAGGCGGCCATCAAGGCGGCCATGCAGCCCGCCGACGGTCCATGGCTGTACTTCGTCACGGTGAACCTCTCCACCGGGGAGACGCAGTTCTCGGAGACGCTCGCCGAACACGAGCAGGGCGTGGAGAAGTGGCGCGAGTGGTGCAGGGCGAACCCTGACGGGGGCTGCTGAGGCCGTGACGTCGACCCGACTCGCGGTCTGGGGCGACCCGATCGCGCACTCCCGGTCGCCCGAGCTGCATGCCGCGGCCTACCGCGTGCTGGGCCTGGACTGGGAGTATGGACGCCGGCGGGTGGCGGCCGACGAATTCGCGGCTGCTGTGTGTGGTCTCGACCCCTCGTGGCGTGGGCTGTCGCTCACGATGCCCCTGAAGGAGGAGGCGTACCGGTTCGCCGTGGCGCGCGACGCGCACGCGGAACTCACGGGCGCGGTCAACACCCTCCTCCTCGGCTCCACCCCGGCGGGCTTCAACACGGATGTGGGGGGCATCGTCGACGCGCTGGCGGAGGCGGGGATCACCACCGCGGACACCGCGCGGCTCCTGGGAGCAGGAGCCACGGCAGCCTCGGCCCTCGTGGCCCTCGCCGACATGGGGGTGTCGCGCGTGGACGTCCGGGCTCGTCGACCCGAGCGGGCATCGGGTCTGGTGGCTCTGGGGGAGCGTCTCTCGGTGGTCGTCTCGGCGCACCCGCTCGCGGACGGCGATGCCGGGTCGCGGCTGGGCCGGGTGGACCTGACCGTGGCGACGCTGCCGTCCGGCACGATCCTGCCCTCCGCGGCGACAGAGCCCCTGGCCGCTCGGGGCGGTGCGCTGTTCGATGCCGCGTACGCGCCGTGGCCATCGTCGCTCGCCGCGGCGTGGGGCGACGGCACGGTCGTGTCGGGGCTGGGGATGCTGCTGCACCAGGCTGTGCGACAGATCCGCATCTTCCACCACGGCGATCCGGCCGCGCCCCTCCCGGCCGAGACGGACGTGATCGCCGCCATGCGCGCAGCGCTCTGACCCGCGACGACACGCGGCGCGGCGGACGCGAAACGCATGGGAGACTGGAGCAATGCTCCGCGTGCTCACGGCCGGCGAATCACACGGCCCAGAACTCATCGCCGTCATGGAGGGACTGCCTTCCGGCGTCCCGGTGTCGTCCGAGGCCATCCAGGCCGATCTCGCGCGTCGCAAGCTGGGCTACGGCCGCGGCTCGCGCATGAAGTTCGAGCAGGACGAGCTCACGATCTCGGGCGGGGTCCGGCACGGCAAGACGCTCGGCAGCCCCATCGCGCTCCGCATCGGCAACACGGAGTGGCCGAAGTGGATCGAGGTCATGAACCCGGAGCCCGTCGAGCTCACCGACCGGTCCCGCGGTCGCGGTGCACCTCTGACCCGCCCGCGGCCCGGCCACGCGGATCTGGTCGGGATGCAGAAGTACGACTTCGACGAGGCTCGTCCGATCCTCGAGCGTGCGAGCGCGCGGGAGACCGCGGCGCGCGTCGCGCTCGGCGCGATCGCGCGGTCGTTCCTGTCCGAACTGGGTATCCGCCTGGTCAGCCACACGCTGTCGATCGGCCCGGTCCGGGTGCCGGACGGGGCACCGCTTCCCACCCCGGATGACGTCGACGCACTCGACGCCGATCCGCTGCGCTGCTTCGACCGGGCGACGTCCGCACTGATGGTCGCCGAGGTCGACGATGCGAAGAAGGACGGCGACACCCTGGGCGGCATCGTCGAGGTGCTCGCGTACGGCCTTCCGCCCGGGCTCGGGTCCCACGTGCACTGGGACCGGCGCCTCGACGCCCGTCTCGCGCAGGCGCTCATGAGCATCCAGGCCATCAAGGGGGTCGAGGTCGGCGACGGCTTCGAGACCACTCGGCGTCGCGGGTCGGCAGCCCACGACGAGCTCTTCGCCGCCGCCGGGGGCATCACCCGCGGTTCGGACCGCGCGGGCGGCACCGAGGGCGGGATGTCCACGGGCACGGTGCTGCGCGTCAGGGCCGGCATGAAGCCGATCGCGACCGTCCCGCATGCGCTCCGCACGATCGACGTGGCGACGGGGGAGGACGCGACAGCGCACCACCAGCGCTCCGACGTGTGCGCCGTGCCGGCCGCCGGTGTGGTGGCCGAGGCGATGGTCGCGATCGAGCTCGCCCGGGCCGTGCTGGAGAAGTTCGGCGGAGACAGCATCCGCGAGACACGGCGCAACCTGGCGGGATACCTCGACGGCATCCCCGAGGAGCTGCGCACGGCACCCGCGTCCGAGGCGGCGCTCATCGCGCATGACGAACGCGGCTGATCCGCTGTCGGTGGTACTGGTCGGCCCGATGGCGTCGGGCAAGACCAGCGTCGGTCGACGGGTCGCTCGACGACTCGGGGTGGGTTTCATCGACACCGACAAGCGGATCGTCGCGGCGCACGGCCCCATCCCCGCCCTGTTCGCCGAGCACGGGGAGGCGCACTTCCGCGACCTCGAGCGGGCGGCGGTCGCGCAGGCGCTGAGCGAGGGCGGCGTGATCTCCCTCGGCGGCGGCGCCGTGACGGACGCCGACACCCGGCACCTGCTGCACGGCCACCCGGTGGTGTTCCTCACGGTGAGCGAGGACGCGGTGGCCGACCGGCTCCGCGGCGGCACGAGGCCGCTGCTGGCCGGCGACGACCCCGTCGAGCGGTGGAAGCGGATCTTCGCGGAGCGGCGCGAGTGGTACGAGGAGGTCGCGTCGATCTCGTTCGACACCTCGCGACGGCCGATGCAGCGCATCGCGGACGAGATCGTGGCATGGAGGAGAGAACAGAGATGAGCACGACCACCATCGGCGTCACCGGCGCCGACCCCTACGACATCGCGATCGGGCGCGGCATCCTCGACAGCGTCTCGGCAGCCCTCGCCCCCGGCGTGCGGAAGGTGCTCGTGGTGCACCCGCCGACCCTCGCGAACCGTGCGGCGGAGCTTCGTGACCGCCTCCTCGCCGACACCGCCGACGGCCCGCGCGAGGTGCTGCTGGCCGAGATCCCCGATGCCGAGCAGGGCAAGCGCATCGAGGTGGCCGCCTTCTGCTGGCAGATCATGGGCCAGGCCGACTTCACCAGGACCGACGCGGTCGTCGGCTACGGCGGAGGGGCCGTGACGGACCTCGCCGGATTCGTGGCGGCGACCTGGCTGCGCGGCGTGCAGGTGGTGCACGTGCCCACGACGGTCCTCGGGCTCGTGGATGCCGCGGTGGGAGGCAAGACCGGCGTGAACACGGCCGAGGGCAAGAACCTCGTCGGCGCGTTCTGGGCGCCCCGTGCGGTGATCGGAGACCTCGACGAGCTCGGCAGCCTGAGCCCGAACGAGGCGACGGCCGGTTTCGCCG
Organism: Microbacterium sp. PF5; assembly: GCF_004794315.1. Lineage (NCBI taxonomy): Bacteria > Bacillati > Actinomycetota > Actinomycetes > Micrococcales > Microbacteriaceae > Microbacterium > Microbacterium sp. PF5. The sequence goes on from NZ_SSDQ01000148.1 coordinate 38,947, forward strand.
AGGTCGTGAAGGCCGGCTTCATCTGGGCGCCGGAGATCCTGGACATCGTGGAGGCGGATCCGGCACGGGCGGTCGACACGACCACGGAGGAGTTCCGCCGGGCCGTGGAGCTCGCGGTCGGCATGAAGGCGCAGGTCGTGTCGGACGACTTCCGTGAGTCGGGTCTGCGGGAGATCCTCAACTACGGGCACACGCTGGGCCACGCGATCGAGCACGCCGAGCGCTACCGCTGGCGGCACGGCGCGGCGATCTCGGTGGGCATGCTGTACGCCGCGGAGCTGTCGCGGCTGGCCGGCCGGCTCTCGGATGCGGCTGCCGAGAGGCACCGGTCGATCCTGGAGTCCCTGGGCCTTCCCACGTCGTATCGCGCCGGCGCGTGGCCGCAACTGCTGGCGACGATGCAGCGCGACAAGAAGAGCCGCGGCGGGATGCTGCGCTTCATCCTGCTCGACGACATCGCGAAGCCCACCGTGCTGCAGGCACCCGACGAGTCGCTGCTGTTCGCCGCCTACCAGGAGGTGGGCGAGTGAGCGTCCACGTGCGTCGCGTCGAAGCCGAGGAATGGTCGCAGGTGAAGGATCTGCGGTTGCGCGCCCTGGCCGATCCGGCCGCGCCGATCGCGTTCCTCGACACCGTGGCACATGCGAGCGGCCAGCCCGACCGTTTCTGGCAGGAGCGCACCGTGAACGCGGCCGAGCCGTCGGCGGCTGCGCAGTTCGTCGCGGTGACCGATGCGGGGGAGTGGGTGGGCACCGCCACCGTGCTGCCGCACCGCGAGCGACCCGAGGCCGGACTCGTCGTCGGCGTCTACGTCGCGGACGAGCACCGGGGCTCCGGCGTGATCGACGCTCTGCTCGACACGGCGGCGGCCTGGGCCCTCGAGCAGGGTCTGGCCGCGCTCGAGCTGGAGGTGCACGTCGACAACGACCGGACGCAGGCCGTGTACGCGCGCGCCGGGTTCGCACGGACCGGGGAGATCGAGACGACGGGCTTCGGTCGGGAGTGGGTTCTGCGGCGTGAGCTCGCCGGGTCGGAGGGCGTGAGGGCATGAGCATCGAGCGTCGGCTGCTGCTGGTCAACGGCCCCAACCTCAACCTCCTCGGGACGCGGGAGCCCGACATCTACGGCACCGCGACCCTCGCGGACGTCGAGCGGATCACGACCGAGACCGCGGCCGAGGCCGGTTTCGCGGTGCGGGCGGTGCAGAGCAACCACGAGGGTGTGCTCATCGACGCCATCCAGGCCGCACGCGCCGACTGCATCGGGATCATCATCAACCCGGGCGGCCTGACGCACACCTCAGTCGTGCTGCGCGATGCGCTGACCGGGGTGGGCCTGCCGTTCGCGGAGGTGCACATCTCCGACGTGTACGCGCGGGAGGAGTTCCGCCATCACTCGTTCCTGCACGATGTGGCCGCGGTGCGCGTGATCGGGCGCGGTGTCGACGGCTATGCCGACGCGGTGCGGGAGCTGGCCGCGCTTCTCTGACCCCTGGCCAGAGGCGGGCGCACGCGGGGCGTGCGTGATCATCCCGTAGAATCGACTGTCGGCCGACTCCGGCCCCACGGACTCACGAACGGAACCTTCAGCGCATGGCATCCACCGCAGACATCAAGAACGGCGTCGTCCTCAGCATCGACGGGCAGCTCTGGAGCGTCATCGAGTTCCAGCACGTGAAGCCCGGCAAGGGTGGCGCGTTCGTCCGCACCAAGCTGAAGAACGTCGTGTCGGGCAAGGTCGTCGACCGCACGTACAACGCGGGCGCGAAGATCGAGATCGAGAACGTCGACCGCCGTGACTACACCTACCTGTACACCGACGGGGACGGCTTCGTGTTCATGGACCAGACCGACTTCGACCAGATCACGCTTCCGGCGGCGACGGTCGGCGACGCGAAGAACTTCCTGCTCGAGAACCAGCAGGTCACGATCGCCCTCAACAACGGCAACCCTCTCTACATCGATCTGCCGGCGTCCGTGATCCTCGAGGTCACCTACACCGAGCCCGGCCTGCAGGGCGACCGCTCGTCGGCCGGCACCAAGCCCGCGACCCTCGAGACCGGGTACGAGATCCAGGTGCCTCTGTTCCTGGAGACCGGCACGAAGGTCAAGGTCGACACCCGCACGGGTGACTACCTCGGCCGCGAGAAGTAAGGCGTGAGCGCCCGCACGAAGGCGCGCAAGCGCGCTCTCGACATCCTGTTCTCCGCCGACGTCCGCGGCGACGACCTCGCGATCGCGCTGGCGGCCGAGGCCAAGCGCGCGGCGAGCGAGCCCGCTCGCGAGGCCTCCTGGCTGTACGCCAGGGAGATCGTCGACGGCATCATCGACCAGCGCGACGAGATCGACGAGCAGATCACCACGCACAGCCGCGACTGGAAGCTCGAGCGTATGCCTGCGGTCGACCGGGCGCTGCTGCGCATCGGCGTCTGGGAGATCCTGTACAACGACGAGGTGCCCACCGCCGTCGCGATCGACGAGGCCGTGGAGCTGGCGAAGGAGTTCTCGACCGACGACTCCGGTCCGTTCGTGCACGGCGTGCTCGCCCGGGTGGCTCGCGCCGCCTGAGCGCACCGGCGCCGGTGTCCGTGGCCTCGGAGAGGATCGGGGTATGACCGTTCCCTCCGATGCCGCGCGCGACGACGGCGCGCCGTCCGACTGGCGGTCGATCCTCGGTGCGGCGGTCCCCGCCGAGCCGCGGACCGCGCTCGCGCTGGGGGTCGAGCTCCGGGTGCGCGATTCCCGCGGCGCGAACCCCTGGGCCGCGCGACCCCAGCGCACCGCGACGCCGCGCGACGTGGCGAAGGGGACCGGTGAGCTGCTGCTCGGCATCCGTCCCCTGGAGCGCAGCGGCGCGACCGGCGCGTGGGTGCTCGGCGCCGCCACCTGGGACGCGGTTCGTCGCGCGCCGGACGAATACGGACGTGAGCGCTCTCGATGGTTCGCCGATCTGCTCAGCATCGCCAGGGACAGTCTGCTGTCCGGCACGGCGGGCGACTGGCTGGTCGCGGACCTGATCGAGTCGAGCCTGCTGTGGGGACACCTCAGGGTGGCCGGCGCACTCGGCATCCCCCTGGTCGCGACGCAGAAGTCCACGACCGTGGCGATCGCGGAGTCCGCGTCGGTCGAGGCCACCGTGGCTCGGGCCGACGACGGGACGCTGGTGGTGCGTCCTGCCATCACGCTCGACGGACGCGCGGTCGAGCCCGACTCCGTGCATCCGATCGGTCGCACGGGGCTCTACGCGGTCGACCAGTCGGGGGCGCGGCTGCACGTGACGCTCGCGGAGTCTCCGGTGGCCGAACCGCTGCGACCCCTCCTCCTCGCGCCGGGCGGCCTCACCGTGGCGGCGGCCGACGAGGAGGTGTTCCTCCGCGACGCCTACCCGGTGCTGGCACGGCGGGTACCGACCCGTGGGCTCGGACGGGTGCGGCTTCCGGAGCTGCCCGCGCCGCAGCCCGTGCTGCGCCTCTCGTTCCGCCGCGGGGACACGGTGGCCTATGCGTTCGAGTGGGACTACCGCGGCTTCGGGCGCGTGCCGTTCGCCCCCGGGCCGCAGGCGGTGCGGGATCTGCGGGCGGAGAGTGCGGCGGGGCACGACCTCGCCGCGCGGTGGGCCGAGCTGATCGGGGAGCCGTTCGCCGCGGAGGGGGCCTTCCACGACGTCGAGGCGGCGGAGTTCGTCACCAGGGCTGTGCCGGCGCTGGAGGCGGAGGGCGTGACCGTGGTCGTCGACGGTCGCCGGAAGACGTATCGCGAACTGTCGGGCGAGCCCGAGATCACCGTGAGCACGGTCGAGTCCACCGATCCGGACTGGTTCGACCTGGGCGTCCTGGTGCGCATCGACGGGCGCACGATCCCGTTCGAGCCGCTGTTCACCGCGATGAGCAGGGGTCGCAGGAAGCTCCTGCTCGTCGACGGCACCTACTTCTCGCTGAACCATCCGGCGCTCGATCGACTCCGTGAGCTGATCGACGAGGCGGGCGACCTCGACGAATGGGAGACGGGGCCGCGCCTCAGCCGCCACCAGATCGACCTGTGGGAGGAGTTCGAGGACCTCGCGGACGAGGCCGTGCCCGCCGTGAGCTGGCGCGCGACGGCCGACGGCCTGCGCGGGGCGGCGGGGGTGCCCCCGGTCCCGGTGCCGTCCGGCGTCCGGGCGCAGTTGCGGCCGTATCAGCAGCAGGGGCTCGACTGGCTGGCGTTCCTCTGGGGGCACCGGCTGGGCGGCATCCTCGCCGACGACATGGGCCTCGGCAAGACGCTGCAGCTGCTCGCGCTCGTCGCTCACACCCGCGAGGCGGGAGAGACGCGCCCCTTCCTCGTGGTCGTCCCGACCTCGGTGCTGCCGACGTGGCTGAGCGAGGCCGCGAAGTTCACCCCGGGGCTCCGCGTCGCCGCCAGGTCCACCTCGTCCGGGCCGTCGCTGTCGACGGTCGCCGCGGGCGCGGACCTGGTGGTCACGACGTACGCGATCGCGCGGATCGACGCGGAGGCCTTCGCCGGGGTGACCTGGGCCGGCCTGATCCTCGACGAGGCCCAGTTCGTGAAGAACCCGGCCACCAAGCTGCACCGCGCCGTCGCGAGCTTTCCCGCCGATGTGACGTTCGCGGTGACGGGCACCCCGCTCGAGAACAGTCTCAGCGAGCTGTGGGCGCTGCTGAAGCTCACCGCTCCCGGGCTCTTCGCGTCGGCGCGGAAGTTCCGGGAGCAGTACATCCAGCCGATCGAGCAGGGCAAGGTCCCGGAGAACGTGGAGGGCGGCGAGTACCGCGCGCGTCGCCTGGCCCGCCTCCGCCGGCGGATCCGGCCGCTGCTGCTGCGGCGTACGAAGGAGCTGGTGGCGGCCGACCTCCCTCCGAAGCAGGAGCAGGTGCTCGAGGTGGAGCTCAGCGCGGCGCACCGGTCGCTGTACGAGACGGTGCTGCAGCGGGAGCGCCAGAAGGTGCTGGGGCTCCTCGAGGACCTCGACCGCAACCGTTTCATCGTGTTCCGTTCGCTCACGCTGCTGCGGATGCTCAGCCTCGCACCAGGACTGGTCGACCCCGCGGACGCCCGGATCGGCTCGCGCAAGCTCGACGTGCTGCTGGAACGCGTGGTCGAGCTCCAGGCGGAGGGCCACCGCGCCCTGGTGTTCAGCCAGTTCACGTCGTTCCTCGACCTCGCGGCGGAGCGACTCGCGGCTGCCGGGATCCCCTACGCCCACCTCGACGGTGCGACGCGGCGACGGGATGCGGTGGTCGAGGGCTTCCGGACGGGCGAGCAGCCGGTCTTCCTGATCAGCCTGAAGGCGGGCGGGTTCGGTCTGACGCTCACCGAGGCCGACTACGTGTTCCTCCTCGACCCGTGGTGGAACCCGGCCGCCGAGGCGCAGGCCGTCGACCGCACGCATCGCATCGGCCAGCCGAGCCAGGTGTTCGTCTACCGGATGATCGCGACCGGCACGATCGAGGAGAAGGTGCTCGCCCTGCAGCGCCGCAAGGCCCGGCTCTTCACCGCCGTGCTCGACGACGATGCCCTGTTCGCGCAGTCGCTCTCGGCCGACGACATCCGCGGGCTCTTCGAGGCCTGAGGGTTATCTCCGGCTCGTCCGACCGGTCGCCCAGGGACACCTCGGTACAATCGAACGGTTCATCTTCGAGAGGAATGCAATGCGGATCACGGGACTCGGCCACGCCGGGATGTTCATCGAGACGGTAGGCGGGAACATCATCTGCGACCCGGTCCTCGGGCCCTCGTTCTTCGGCTCCTGGTTCCCGTTCCCCGACAACCGCGCGCTCGACTGGGAGCGATTCGGCCGCGAGGCGGACTTCCTGTACATCTCGCACCGGCACCGCGACCACTTCGACCCCGCCCTCCTGGAGCGGTACATCCGCAAGGACATCGAGGTGCTGCTGCCGGAGTATCCGATCGACGACCTGGAGCAGGACATCCGGGCGCTCGGGTACACGAACATCACCTACGCGCCCGCGGGCGAGATCATCCAGCGCGGTGATCTCAAGCTGATGATCACGCCGCTGCGGGCGCCGAGCGACGGCCCGATCGGCGACTCCTCGCTGAGCGTCGACGACGGCACGGGCTCGATGCTCAACCAGAACGACTCGCACCCGCTCGACCTCGAGAAGCTGCTGCACTTCGGCAAGCCGGATGCCTACTTCACGCAGGTCTCCGGCGCGATCTGGTGGCCGATGGTGTACGACCTGCCGCTCGACGCGAAGCAGAACTTCGCCCGGCTCAAGCGCGAGGCCCAGAACAAGCGGGCGATGTACTACATCGACAAGGTCGACGCCCCGCACGTGTTCCCGATGGCCGGTCCGCCGATGTTCCTGCGCGACGACCTGTTCGACTTCAACGGCACGGGCCGCAACGGCGAGTCGATCTTCACGGATCAGAAGCAGTTCCTGGCGCATATGAAGGAGCTGTCGCCGCAGTACGACGGCCAGCTGTTCATCCCCGGCACGGTCGTCACGATCGACGGCGGCGAGGTCACGACCGCGCAGACCCTGTACACCGAGGCCGAGATCAGCCGCATGTTCGACGACAAGTGGGACTACCTGGAGGAGCAGCGGGCGTCGCGACAGCAGGAGATCCGCGACGAGGAAGCTTCCCGCGCGGAGATCATCCCGCCCGCCGAGATGCTCGAGGCCCTCAAGAACTGGTGGGAGCCGCTGCTGAAGAAGTCGCGCACGATCCGACTCGGCGTGGGCGGCCACGTGCGGTTCCGCATCGGCGAGCTCGACATGGTGGTGGACTTCCCGCGTGCCAAGGTCCGCGAGTACGCGGGGGAGGAGTGCGTCTACTGGTACACGATCCCCGCCGACCTCGTCTCGACCAACATCCGTGATCACGAGATCGACTGGTCGAACTCGATCTTCCTGTCGATGCAGTTCTCCGTGGGCCGCAGCGGCAAGTTCAACGAGTTCCTCACCACGTTCCTCAAGTGCCTGTCGGTGGACCGCATCGAGTACGTCGAGAACTGGTACCAGGAGCAGACCGACCAGACCGAAGACGCCGAGGTGGGCGACTGGGTGGTGCAGCGCCGGTGTCCGCACCTGCGCGCCGACCTGACCCGCACCGGCTCGGTCGACGAGGACGGCGTCCTGACGTGCAGCATGCACGACTGGAAGTGGGATCTGAAGACCGGGCGGTGCCTCTCCACGAGCGGCCACCCGATCCGCGCCCGCAAGATCGACGACGTCACCGACGCCGTGCTCCAGGAGGCGAGCTGAGCGGACGCGGTCTCCCGCTCCGATAGACTGACATCGCAAGCAACCTTTAACACCGTCCTGTGAGGCGGAGAAGGGAGCGGCTGATGAGCGTGCGCACTGTGCTGCACCAAGCCGACATCTCACGAGCGCTGACCCGGATCGCGCACGAGATCCTCGAGTCGAATCGAGGCGCCGACGGCCTCGTCCTCCTCGGGATCCCGACCCGCGGCGTCACCCTGGGGCATCGCCTCGGCACCCTGATCGGTGAGATCGCGCAGGTCTCGGTCCCCGTCGGCTCGCTCGACGTCACGCTCTTCCGTGACGATCTGGCCAAGCACCCGACGCGGTCCCCGCAGCCGACCGAGATCCCGGCCGGCGGCATCGATGGGAAGACCGTGGTGCTGGTCGACGACGTCCTCTTCTCCGGTCGCAGCATCCGTGCCGCGCTGGACGCCATCCAGTCGATCGGCCGCCCGAGCGCCGTGCGCCTGGCGATCCTCGTCGACCGCGGTCACCGTGAACTCCCGATCCGACCCGACTTCGTCGGCAAGAACATCCCGTCCGCCCGCACCGAGCGCGTGAACGTCCGTCTGTTCGAGACGGACGGCGCCGAGGAGGTGACCATCGGCGAATGAGGCACCTCCTGGACACCCGCACCCTCGACCGCGCCACGGCGCTGCGCATCCTCGATGTCGCGGAGGACATGTCGGACACGCAGTCGCGCGAGGTCAAGAAGCTCCCGACGCTGCGTGGCAAGACCGTCGTCAACCTCTTCTTCGAGGACTCGACCCGCACCCGGATCTCGTTCGAGGCCGCGGCCAAGCGGCTCTCCGCCGACGTGATCAACTTCGCCGCGAAGGGCTCCAGCGTCTCCAAGGGCGAGAGCCTCAAGGACACGGCGCAGACCCTGGAGGCGATCGGCGCCGATGCGGTCGTCGTCCGTCACCCCGGCTCGGGCGCCCCGCAGACCCTCGCGACGAGCGGTTGGATCTCTGCGGGCGTCGTCAACGCGGGTGATGGCACGCACGAGCACCCGACGCAGGCGCTGCTCGATGCGTTCACGATCCGCAAGCGCCGCTACGGCGCGGACAGCCGTGGACGCGACCTGACCGGGCTCCGCGTCACGATCGTCGGCGACGTGCTGCACTCGCGGGTCGCGCGCTCGAACGTGTGGCTGCTGACGACCCTGGGCGCCGAGGTCACGCTGGTCTCGCCGCCGACGCTGGTGCCGCAGAACGTGTCGCTCTGGCCGGTCCGGGTCGTCTACGACCTCGACGAGGCGCTGGCGGCCGGGCCGGACGCGGTCATGATGCTGCGGATCCAGCTGGAGCGCATGAACGCCGCGTATTTCCCGACTGAGCGGGAGTATTCGCGCCGGTGGGGTCTGGACGCACGGCGTGTGGCCGCTCTTCCGGCCGGTAGCATTGTGATGCACCCCGGACCCATGAACCGGGGGCTGGAGATCTCCTCCGAAGCAGCCGATTCCCCCCGCTCGACGGTGCTGGAACAGGTCTCGAACGGGGTCTCCGTGCGGATGGCTGTGCTGTACCTGCTGCTGGCGGGCGAACGAGACGACGAACGAGGGGGAGACCTGTGAGCGAGACCCTCGTCATCACCGGTGCACGGCTGCTCGGCGCGGAGAGCGCCGACCTGATCATCGAGGACGGCCGGATCGCCGAGATCGGCTCCGGGCTCAGCCGTGCCGGCGCGCGCGTGATCGATGCCGCCGGCCTCATCGCCCTGCCGGGTCTGGTCGACCTGCACACGCATCTGCGCGAGCCCGGGTACGAGGCGTCGGAGACGATCCTCAGCGGCACGCGCGCGGCGGCGGCCGGTGGCTTCACGGCCGTGTTCGCGATGCCGAACACGTCGCCCGTGGCCGACACGGCCGGCGTCGTCGAGCAGGAGCTGGCCCTCGGCGAGGCTGCGGGTTACGCCACGGTGCAGCCGATCGGCGCGGTCACGGTGGGCCAGAAGGGCGAGCGCCTCGCCGAGCTCGGCGCCATGGCGACCTCGCGTGCGCAGGTGCAGGTGTTCAGCGATGACGGCTTCTGCGTGTGGGACCCGCTGATCATGCGCCGCGCATTGGAGTACGTGAAGTCGTTCGGCGGTGTGATCGCCCAGCATGCCCAGGACCCCCGCCTGACCGAAGGCGCCCAGATGAACGAGGGCACCGTCTCGGCGGAGCTCGGCCTCACGGGCTGGCCCGCGGTCGCCGAGGAGTCGATCATCGCGCGTGACGTGCTTCTCGCCGAGCACGTCGGCTCGCGCCTGCATGTGTGCCACCTGTCGACGGCCGGCTCGGTCGACATCATCCGCTGGGCCAAGAAGCGCGGCGTGAACGTGACGGCGGAGGTCACTCCGCACCACCTGCTGCTCACCGACGAACTCGTCCGCGGCTATGACGCGCGGTTCAAGGTCAACCCGCCGCTGCGCCGCGAGGAGGATGTCCTCGCGGTGCGCGAAGGGCTCGCCGACGGCACGATCGACATCGTCGCGACCGATCACGCCCCGCACCCGAGCGAGCACAAGGCGTGCGAATGGCCGGCGGCCGCGAACGGCATGGTGGGGCTCGAGAGCGCACTGCGCGTCGTGCACCAGGCCATGGTGCGGACGGGCCTGCTCGACTGGTCGGACGTGGCCCGCGTGATGAGCGCGGCACCCGCGCGCATCGGCGGTCTGGCCGGGCACGGCACCCCGCTCGAGGTCGGGCAGCCGGCGCAGCTCGCGCTGTACGACGCGGCGGTCGACGGCGTGTTCACCGAGGCGGACCTGCGCGGACGCAGCACGAACTCGCCGTACCTCGGCCGCGAACTGCCGGGCCGCGTGCAGTACACCCTGCACGGCGGCGTGCTGACCGTCGACGGCGGAGCTGTCGTCGAGGAGCTCGGCGCATGAGCGCACGGGACCTCGCGGTCGCGATCCTGATCGCCCTCGCGCTGCTGGTGCTGCTCGCGATGCTGTTCGCCTGGCGACGACGAGTGCGGCGCGATGCCGCGTTCACCGCGCCCCTCGGTGTGCCGGAGCACGCGGAGGTGATGCGCCGCGACGAGGTGCTGTACGTGTCGACGACGACGCACGAGCAGCCCCTCGAACGCGTGGCCATCACTCCGCTCGCCTTCCGGGCCCGTGGGGAGCTGGCGGTGACCGACCGCGGTGTCGCGCTGGCCCTCGACGGCGCCCCCACGGTCTTCCTCGCGCGCGACCAGCTCGTCGCGGTCGACCGGGCCACCGTCACGATCGACCGCGTGGTCGAACCGGGCGGCCTCGTCCGCATCGCGTGGCGCGTCGCCGACACGACGATCGTGGACAGCTACCTCCGGCTCACCGGCGGCGATCCCCAGAACCTCATCTCCGACCTGCAGCGGCTCGTCCCCGCTGCCCCCGACACAGGAGCAACGTCATGACCAACCAGACATCCTCCCCGGCGGACTCCCCGTCCCGCCTGCCCGATCCCGCCGTGCTCGTCCTCGAGGACGGCACCCGTCACGCCGGTCGCGCGTACGGCGCCCGCGGCCGCACCCTCGGCGAGGTCGTGTTCGCCACCGGCATGTCGGGATATCAAGAGACCATCACCGACCCCTCGTACGCGGGTCAGATCGTGCTGCAGACGGCGCCGCACATCGGCAACACCGGCATGAACGACGAGGACACCGAGTCGCGCCGCATCTGGGTCGCCGGCTACATCGTCCGCGACCCCTCGCGCGTGGTCTCGAACTGGCGGGCCAACGCCTCCCTCGACGACGTCCTGGTGGAGGACGGCATCGTCGGCATCAGCGGCATCGACACCCGCGCGGTCACGCGCCACATCCGGTCCGCCGGATCCATGCGCGGCGGCATCTTCTCGGGCGACGACGCCGCTCTCGACGCGGAAGAGCAGCTGCGCATCGTGCGGGAGGCCCCCGAGATGACCGGACTCAACCTGTCGGCGCAGGTCTCGGTCGAGAGCGCGACCGTGACCCCGGCGGTGGGGGAGCGCATCGGCAACCTCGCCGTGCTCGACCTCGGCGTGAAGCAGGCGACGATCGACAACCTCGCCGCCCGCGGGTTCGACGTGCACGTGCTCCCGCAGGACGTGAGCATCGACGACATCCGGGCGATCGAGCCGGTGGCGGTGTTCTACTCCAACGGCCCGGGCGACCCGGCCGCCTCGGGCGACCACGTGGAGCTGCTGCGCGCCGTGCTGGACGACGGACTGCCCTTCTTCGGGATCTGCTTCGGCAACCAGCTGCTCGGCCGTGCCCTCGGACTCGGCACCTACAAGCTGCCGTTCGGCCACCGCGGCATCAACCAGCCCGTGCTCGACAAGCAGACGGGCAAGGTCGAGATCACGGCCCACAACCACGGCTTCGCGGTCGAGGCGCCCCTGGAGGGCTCCTTCGACAGCCCGCACGGCTACGGCAAGGTCGAGGTCAGCCACGTCGGCCTCAACGACAACGTCGTGGAGGGCCTGCGCGCCCTCGACATCCCCGCGTTCTCGGTGCAGTACCACCCCGAGGCCGCGGCCGGTCCGCACGACGCCAACTACCTCTTCGACCGCTTCCGCGACATGGTCATCGCGAACAAGAAGGACGCCCAGTAATGCCCAAGCGCGACGACATCTCCTCCGTCCTCGTCATCGGCTCCGGCCCGATCGTCATCGGCCAGGCCTGCGAGTTCGACTACTCCGGCACCCAGGCGTGCCGCGTGCTGCGCGAAGAGGGGGTCAGGGTCATCCTGGTCAACTCCAACCCGGCCACCATCATGACCGACCCCGACTTCGCCGACGCGACCTACATCGAGCCCATCACCCCGGCCGTGATCGAGACGATCATCGCCAAGGAGAAGCCCGACGCGATCCTGCCGACCCTCGGCGGCCAGACCGCCCTCAACGCGGCCATGGCGCTGCACGAGCAGGGGATCCTCGAGAAGTACGGCGTCGAGCTGATCGGCGCGAAGGTCGACGCCATCCGCAAGGGCGAAGACCGCCAGATCTTCAAGGAGCTCGTGCTGGAGGCCGGCGCCGACGTCGCCCGCAGCGTGATCGCGCACACCATGGACGACCTGCTCGCCGGCGCCGAAGAGCTCGGCTATCCGCTCGTCGTGCGGCCGTCGTTCACGATGGGCGGCCTGGGCTCCGGCTTCGCGTACGACGAAGAGGACCTGCGGCGCATCGGCGGTGCGGGTCTGCGCGACTCGCCCACCACCGAGGTGCTCCTGGAGGAGTCGATCCTCGGGTGGAAGGAGTACGAGCTCGAGCTCATGCGCGACACCGCCGACAACACGGTGGTGGTGTGCTCGATCGAGAACGTCGACCCGGTCGGCGTGCACACGGGCGACTCGATCACGGTCGCGCCCGCGCTGACCCTCACCGACCGCGAATACCAGAAGCTGCGCGACATCGGCATCGACATCATCCGCGCGGTCGGCGTCGACACCGGCGGGTGCAACATCCAGTTCGCGGTGAACCCGGAGAACGGGCGCATCATCGTCATCGAGATGAACCCGCGCGTGTCGCGGTCCAGCGCCCTGGCGTCGAAGGCCACCGGCTTCCCGATCGCCAAGCTGGCCGCCAAGCTCGCCCTCGGCTACCGCCTCGACGAGATCCCGAACGACATCACCGGCGTCACCCCGGCCAGCTTCGAGCCCACGCTCGACTACGTCGTCGTCAAGGTGCCGCGCTTCGCGTTCGAGAAGTTCCCGGCCGCCGACGCCACCCTCACCACCACCATGAAGTCGGTGGGCGAGGCGATGGCGATCGGCCGCAACTACGCGACCGCGCTGCAGAAGGCGCTGCGTTCGCTCGAGAAGCGCGGCTCCAGCTTCCACTGGGGCGACGAGCCGCGCAGCGTCGAAGAGCTGCTGGAGGTCGCCAAGACCCCGACCGACGGCCGCATCGTGACGCTGCAACAGGCGCTGCGCAAGGGCGCGACCATCGAGCAGGCGTTCGAGGCGACGGCGATGGACCCGTGGTTCCTCGACCAGATCGTGCTCATCAACGAGGTCGCCGATGTGGTGCGCACGGCCCCCGAGCTCGACGCGGCGACCCTGCGCTACGCGAAGGAGCACGGCTTCTCCGACGCGCAGCTCGCCCAGCTGCGCGGCGAGACCGAGGCGGAGATCCGCGGCGTGCGCCACGGCCTCGGCATCCGGCCGGTGTACAAGACGGTCGACACGTGCGCCGGGGAGTTCCCCGCGCTCACGCCGTACCACTACTCCAGCTACGACGCGGAGACCGAGGTGGAGCCCTCCGACCGCACCAAGGTCGTGATCATCGGCTCGGGCCCGAACCGCATCGGGCAGGGCGTCGAGTTCGACTACTCGTGCGTGCACGCCTCGTTCGCGCTGTCGGACGCCGGGTTCGAGACCGTCATGGTCAACTGCAACCCCGAGACCGTGTCCACCGACTACGACACGTCCGACCGGCTCTACTTCGAGCCGCTGACCCTGGAGGACGTCCTGGAGGTGCTCGACGCGGAGGCCGCGAGCGGCACCATCCTCGGCGTGGTCTGCCAGCTCGGCGGCCAGACGCCGCTCGGGCTCGCGAAGGGCATCGAGGCCGCGGGATACACCGTGCTCGGCACCAGCCCCGAGGCGATCGACCTGGCGGAGGAGCGCGAGCTCTTCTCGCGCCTGCTCGACGACGCCGGGCTGCTCGCGCCGCGCAACGGCACGGCGATCGACGTCGGGGGCGCCGTGCGCATCGCGGAGGAGATCGGCTACCCGGTGCTCGTGCGCCCCAGCTTCGTGCTCGGCGGACGCGGCATGGAGATCGTCTACGGCACCGACGCGCTGCGCGACTACTTCGTCCGCACGGCCGGGGAGGTCGTGATCGAGGAGGGCAAGCCCCTCCTGGTCGACCGCTTCCTCGACGACGCGATCGAGCTCGACGTGGATGCGCTCTACGACGGCACCGACCTGTTCATCGGCGGGGTCATGGAGCACCTGGAGGAGGCCGGCATCCACTCCGGTGACTCCAGCTGCACGCTGCCGCCGGTCTCGCTCGGCCGCAGCGACGTCGACCGGGTGCGCGAGGCCACGCTCAAGATCGCCGAGGGCGTCGGCGTCCGGGGCCTGCTGAACGTGCAGTTCGCGATCAGCGCCGGCGTGCTCTACGTGATCGAGGCCAACCCGCGCGCGAGCCGCACCGTTCCGTTCGTGTCGAAGGCGCTCGGCATTCCGATGGCGAAGGCCGCGAGCCGCATCATGGCCGGGTCCACCATCGCCGAGCTGCGGGCCGAGGGCATGCTGCCGGAGCAGGACGGCTCCCGGGTGCCGCTGGACGCCCCGGTCTCGGTCAAGGAGGCCGTGCTGCCGTTCAAGCGGTTCCGCACGGCCGACGGCAAGACGGTCGACTCGGTCCTGGGCCCGGAGATGCGCTCGACCGGTGAGGTCATGGGCATCGATCGCGACTTCCCGACCGCGTTCGCGAAGAGCCAGGCCGCGGCGTACGGCGGGATGCCGACCTCCGGCACCGTCTTCATCTCGGTCGCCGACTCCGACAAGCGCGCGGTGATCCTCCCGGCCCACCGGCTGCAGCAGCTCGGCTTCACGATCGTGGCGACCGAGGGCACGGCGGAGATCCTGTCGCGCAACGGCATCGCGGTGACCGTGGTCGAGAAGTACAGCGAGACGCAGGAGTCCGGAGCGCGCAACATCGTCGACCTGATCAACGACGGGGAGATCGACATCGTCGTGAACACGCCGTCCGGTGGGGCGGCGCGCGCGGACGGCTACGAGATCCGCGCGGCCGCCGTCGCCGCCGACAAGGCGCTGTTCACCACCATCGCGGTGCTCGGTGCCGCGGTGAGCGGCATGGACGCGGCCGACGAGGGCTTCCAGGTGAAGAGCCTGCAGGAGTACGCGCTCGACCGGGCGGCCGCCGTATGACCGCACGCTTCGGAGAGCGGATCCGCGCGGCGCTGGACGCGCACGGACCGCTCTGCGTCGGCATCGACCCCCACGCCGCCATGCTCGCGGCGTGGGGGCTCTCCGCCGACGCCGCCGGGGTGCGGGAGTTCGGGCTGCGCACGGTCGCCGCCGCGCAGGACCACGTGGGCGTCGTGAAGCCGCAGGTGTCCTTCTTCGAGCGCTACGGTTCCGCCGGGATCGCCGCACTGGAGGACGTGATCTCCGCGGCGCGGGCGGCGGAGCTGCTCGTGATCGCCGACGCCAAGCGCGGAGACATCGGGTCGACGATGGACGACTATGCGCAGGCGTGGCTCGCTCCGGGATCGCCACTGGAGGCCGACGCGCTCACCGTGAGCCCTTATCTCGGCGTTGGCGCTCTCGGCGGCGCGTTCGCGCTGGCAGACGAGCACGGCAAGGGCCTGTTCGTCCTCGCGGCGACGAGCAACCCCGAGGCCGCCGACCTGCAGCGCGCGCGGACCGCGTCGGGCGAGACCGTGTCGGCGGCGGTCGTCGCCGAGGTCTCGGCGCGCAACGCGACGAGCACCCCGGCGGGGGAGTGGGGCAGCTTCGGTTTCGTGATCGGCGCCACTCTCGACCTGGCCGCGACCGGGATCGACGCGATCAGCCCGGCGGTGCCGATCCTCGCGCCCGGCTTCGGTGCGC
The DNA here is from genome assembly GCF_004794315.1 of Microbacterium sp. PF5. NCBI lineage: Bacteria > Bacillati > Actinomycetota > Actinomycetes > Micrococcales > Microbacteriaceae > Microbacterium > Microbacterium sp. PF5. The sequence continues at coordinate 54,707 of NZ_SSDQ01000148.1, forward strand.
AGGGGGCCGAGCCGGCGGACCTCGGGCGGCGCTTCGGCTCGCTGTCGCCCACCGTGCTCGCGAGCGAGAGCCGCAGCATCCTCTCCGCGGGTCCCGACGACCTGGCCGAGACCATCGCCCGACGTGCCGCCCAGTACCGCGAGGTGACCCGTGCCTGACACCAACCGCACCGTTCCCGAGGTCGACAGGGCCGCCGCCGCCCGCCGTGCGGTCGAGCGCCGCCGGGCCCGCGCCTCGCTCAAGCGCGACCTGACGATGCGTGTGGTGACGCCGCAGGCCGTGCTGCGACGCGCGACCGCCGACCCGGACTCCGTCGAGGGCTCGCTGCGCATCACCGACTTCCTCCTGGCGCTCCCGGCCATCGGTGCCGGCAAGCGCGACCGCGTGCTGGAGGAGCTGCGTATCTCCCCGGTGAAGCGGCTCGGCGGCCTGGGAGCGCGTCAACGACGTGTCCTGGAGGAGTGGCTCGACGGCCGGTTCCCGCCGGCCACGCCGCGCGAGGCCCGCAGTCGCCTGCTGGTGCTGGCCGGGCCGACCGCGGTGGGCAAGGGCACCGTCGCGGCGCACATCCGGGAGAACAACCCCGAGATCCACCTGTCGGTGTCGGCGACGACTAGGGCGCCGCGTCCCGGCGAGATCGACGGCGTGCACTACTACTTCGTCGACGACGCCGAGTTCGACCGCCTGATCGCCGACGGCGAGCTGCTGGAGTACGCCGTGGTGCACAACCGCTCGCGCTACGGCACCCCGCGCGCTCCGATCGATGCGGCGCTGGCCGAGGGCAAGACGGTGCTGCTCGAGATCGACCTGCAGGGCGCACGGCAGGTGCGCGCCGCGGAGCCCTCGGCGACGCTCATCTTCCTGCTTCCTCCGAGCTGGGACGAGCTGGTGCACCGGCTGGTCGGCCGCGGGACGGAGGACGCGGAGGAGCGGGCGCGGCGACTGCGCACCGCGAAGGTCGAGCTGGCCGCGCAGAACGAGTTCGACCACCTCGTCGTGAACGAGGACGTCGCCACCGCCGCTCGCGAGGTCGTAGACTTGTCTACAAGCTCTGCGCGCTGACGCTTTCCTCGCGCGCCCGCAGCACCGTCTTCGCGACGAACCCCGTCGCCTGATCAGGAGGTCCCCCCCATGGCCGGACGCAACAACGGCATCATCGATCCCCCCATCGACAACCTGCTGGAGCGCGTCGACTCCAAGTACGAGCTCGTGATCTACGCGGCCAAGCGCGCACGCCAGATCAACGACTACTACTCCGACCTCCACGAGGGCAACCTGTTCGACAACGTCGGTCCGCTCGTGGACTCGTCCGTCGAGGACAAGCCGCTGACCATCGCGCTGCACGAGATCAACGAGGACAAGCTCCGCCTGCGTCACGCGGAGTGACTCGACGACCGCGCCGCCGCTTCGTCGGTGGCGCGGTCCAGAATGGGTGCCACACCCTCCCCCCGTCCGTCCCCGTTCTGGAGCATCGATGAGCGCGCTGCGTCTGTTCACGTCCGAGTCCGTCACCGAAGGGCACCCGGACAAGATCTGCGACCAGATCTCGGACAGCATCCTCGACGGCCTGCTCGCGAAGGACCCGGGGTCCCGTGTCGCCGTCGAGACGCTCGTCACGACCGGGCTGGTGCACGTCGCCGGAGAGATCCGCACCGACGCCTACGTCGACATCCCGACGATCGTGCGCCAGGTGGTCAACGGCATCGGCTACACATCGTCCGACACCGGGTTCGACGGGGACTCCTGCGGCGTGAGCGTCTCCGTCGGGGAGCAGTCCACCGACATCGCGCACGGCGTCGACAACGCCCAGGAGCACCGTGACGGCACGTCGGTCGATCCGCTCGACGGCCTCGGCGCCGGCGATCAGGGCATCATGTTCGGCTTCGCGACGAACGAGACGCCACAGCTGATGCCGATGGCCGCGTGGACGGCGCACCGCATCGCCGAACGCCTGACCGAGGTGCGCCGCAGCGGCCTGCTGCCGTATCTCCGCCCCGACGGCAAGACCCAGGTCACGCTCGGGTACGACGGCTTCACCCCGAAGACGATCGACGCGGTCGTGCTCTCCACGCAGCATCACCCCGACATCTCGCAGGACGAGCTCAAGGCGCAGGTGCGCGAGCACGTGATCGACCCCGTCCTGGCGACCACGGGCCTCGCGCTCGACGACGTGACCTACTACATCAACCCCGCCGGTCCGTTCGTGACGGGCGGGCCGAAGGGCGACGCGGGCCTCACCGGACGCAAGATCATCATCGACACGTACGGCGGTGCCGCGCGTCACGGTGGCGGCGCGTTCAGCGGCAAGGACCCGTCCAAGGTCGACCGTTCCGGCGCCTACGCCACACGCTGGGTGGCCAAGAACGCCGTGGCGGCGGGACTGGCCGACCGCCTCGAGGTGCAGGTCGCCTATGCGATCGGTGTCGCGCGCCCCGTGGGGCTCTACGTCGAGACGTTCGGCACCGGCCGGGTGTCGGACGAGGTCATCACGCGCGCGATCGAGGAGGTGTTCGACCTGCGCCCGCAGGCGATCATCGAGCAGCTCGACCTGCTGCGCCCGATCTACGCGCAGACCGCGGCGTACGGCCACTTCGGGCGCGAGCTCCCCGACTTCACGTGGGAGCGCACCGACCGCGCCGACGAGCTGCGCCGCGCTGCCGGGCTCTGAGGGGGCCGAGGTCCTGATGTCGCCCGAGAGCCGTCGCATCGCGCGCGTGCTCCTCGACTCGCCGCTGCCGCAGCTCGACCGGCTCTTCGACTACGCCCTTCCCGCCGAGCTCGGGCCCGTCGAGCCCGGCGTGCGGGTGAAGGTGCCGCTGCGCACGGCCGGCCGCGTGGTGGACGGCTACGTGGTGGAGGTCGACGTCGAGAGCGACGCGGAACGACCCCTGTCCGAGGTGGAGACCGTGGTGTCGGCGGTCCCGGTGCTGCCCGACCGCCTGTACCGCCTGGCGCGGCGGGTCGCCGACCGTGCCGCGGGCTCGGCGTCCGATGTGCTGCGGCTCGTGATCCCGAAGCGACAGGTGCGCGTGGAGAAGGCCTGGCGCGCCGACGCCCCGGTCGTGGCGCCCGACGCCGAGCAGTCGGCCGAGGCGGAGCGTGTGCTGGCGGCGTACGACGGTCTCGATGCCGTGCTCGACGAGGGAGGCCGCGCCGCGGTCGAGGCCATCCCGCAGCTGGACGACGGCGCACAGGGCTGGGCGCGACTGCTCGCGGCCGCGGCGGCGCGCACTCTCGCCGCGGGACGCTCGACGATCCTCGTGGTGCCCGACCATCGCGACCTCGACCGTCTGCTCGCGGCGCTCGAGGCCGTGGTGCCTCCGGAAGCCGTGGTGCGGCACGACTCGCGCCAGGCGAACCCCGACCGCTACCGGGCGTTCCTGCGGACCCTCGAGGACGCCCCGTGCATCGTGGTGGGCAACCGCTCGGCCGTGTACGCCCCGGTGACGGCGGGCCTGGTGGTCGTGTGGGACGACGGGGACCCGCTGCTCGGCGAGCCGCTCGCCCCCTATGTGCACGCGCGTGATGCGGCGCTGCTGCGGCAGGAGTCGGAGGGCTCCGCGCTGCTGTTCGCCGGGCACACCCGCACGACGGAGGTCGAGCGGCTCGTGGCGCGCGGCTGGCTGCGCGACGTGCGGGCCGGGCGCCGGGTGCTGCCGCGCGTGCTGCTGAGCACACCGCAGGAGCTGGAGCGTCCCGCCGCCCAGAGGCTGCCGTCGTCGGCGTTCCTCGCGGCGAGGGCGGCGGCCGCGGAGGGGCCCGTGCTGGTGCAGGTGTCGCGCCCGGGGTTCTCGCCGTCGCTCGTGTGCGCGGACTGCCGGACCCCCGCGCGCTGCCGGTGCTGCGCAAGGACTTCATCGCCACGCGGTATCAGGTGCTGGAGG
>NZ_SSDQ01000149.1:0-860 GCF_004794315.1 Microbacterium sp. PF5
ACCCCCATCGACGCGAGCCAGCCGACGTTCGTGTCGCAGCGGGTGCAGGAACTGCTGCGGCGCGTGTGGCTGCCCGAGCCGGAGCGCCGCGCCCGCCAGTACCCGCACGAGCTCTCCGGGGGACTCCGCCAGCGCGCGCTGATCGCCTCGGCGCTCGCGGCGTCCCCGGCGGTGCTGGTCGCGGATGAGCCGACGACGGCGCTGGACGCGACGGTGCAGGCGCGCATCCTCGACCTGCTGCGGGAGATCGCCGACAGCGGGACAGCGGTGCTGTTCATCAGCCACGACGTCGCGGCCGTGCGCCGGCTGGCCGACCGGGTGCTGGTGATGAAGGACGGCGTCGTGGTGGAGTCGGGTCCGGTCGGGGAGGTGCTGGAGCGTCCGCAGCACGAGTACACCCGGGAGCTCATCGCCGCGACCCTTCACGAGCCGCGCGACGCTTCCGCCGGCGAGGCGGCCCCGATCCTCGTGGCCGAGGGCGTGGCGAAGTCGTTCGGCGCCACGGCCGCCGTGGTCGGCGCGTCGTTCACGGTGCCGGAGGGGCGCACGCTCGGGATCGTGGGGGAGTCCGGGTCGGGCAAGACCACGCTCGCGCGGCTCCTGGTCGGCGTCGAGAAGGCGGACACCGGGTCGCTCGCCTGGCAGGGATCGCCGCGGGTGCAGCTCGTGCACCAGAACCCGCTCGGCGCGTTCGACCCGAGGTGGACGATCGGGCGGTCGCTGCGCGAGGCCCTGGAGGCCGGCGGGGTGCCCCGGTCCGAGCGCCGTGCACGGGTCGCGGGGAGCGTTGCCCGCTTCACGACCGCAGCGGCGGCGACGGTGCCGGTCGACCCCGGCTCCATCCACGCGCTCGTCGGCGA
>NZ_SSDQ01000150.1:0-643 GCF_004794315.1 Microbacterium sp. PF5
CACCACGAGGAGGGCCCCATCGCGCTCGCGATCCTGTCGCGCCGGGCCCCGGTCGGACGACGCGCGCAGACGCCGCACCAGCGCGGCGAGCCCCCGCCAGCCCACCAGGAACAGCCCCAGCACGATCGACGCGACCACGATGAAGGGCACCTCGGCCGTGTCGCCGCTCAGCACTCGCAGCAGCATGCCGCCCGCGACCGTGACGACCCACACGACGGCACCCCACGCCAGCGACCACGGTCGCCGCGGTCGTGCCGGGAGCAGCAGCGCCACCGCGTATCCGACCAGCAGCGCGACCAGGAAGGGCCAGGCGGTGAGGAGGAACCCGGCCGGGTCTTCTTGATGGGATGCCCGCCCGATCGCGGCGAAGACCAGGACGAGCACGGCGTCGACGATGAGAGCGGGGAGGTATCTCATGCCCCGACCCTACGCCGCGCCACCGTCATCGGCTCGTCGGCGCGGCGGTCCGCCGTGCGACCGGTGGCACCGCGCGCTCAGGTGTGGCGGACGAACCGCCCCTCGCGCAGCACCGGCACCGCGTCGATCGCATCCAGTGCCGCAGCCTCGACGGGGGCGAGGGGGGTGAGCCCCGCAGCGGTCAGGCGCTCCGTGGCCGCGACGCCCGCCGCGAGCTCGCGCGCGG